>DOSQ01000062.1 GCA_003512125.1 Acidaminococcaceae bacterium | reverse complement strand
GGACATTCCCGACCTGCTGGAATTTGCCAACGCCCAATATCTGGAACTGCGCTATTATGACAACTTCCTAAACCACGCCATCGACAAGACGTACGATGTAATCGAAGATAAAGAAAATCTGAAAAACATTGACATCTTCCGCAACATGCGCGATGAACTGCTGGAAACCATGGCGGATGTCAGCAGCCTGACCAGTAACATCACCAACGCGCTGCTGGTCACCGAAGATATTTTCTATGCCAGGGTATACACGCGGTATATGAAACTGTTGAAAGCATCCGTCTGGCAGGAAAACATTGAACGGAAGATGCAGGTACTGCAGCGCTGCTACAACATGTTGAACGAAACGGTTACCAGCCATCACATGGAGCAGATGCGTAAGTACAACATCACGCTTCTGGCTGTCATCGCTCTCATTTTATTGGGCATTGCCATCTTTAAGTGATTATTAGCAGTCTCACAGGAAGAGTGCTAATCCCTTGCCAAAATAAAAGGCAGATATAAGAGTCCCCAAAACGGGGGCTCTTTTCTTTTGCCTAGTATCATTATAATATATAAAGTCAAAAAGTCAAACGTTTTTTTAACGTTTGCCAATTTTTTTCAGATTGTTTACAAATAGATTTTATAAATTCAATTTACTTCTTCATCGTCTTCATCCACTTCGTAAACGTCTTATTCACCGCTTTGCGGGCCATTAACTGTTCCGCGGCCAAATCACCCAGAAGGTAGCCTCCCTGCCGTGCTGCCAGCACGGTGTTGGACTTCAGCAGTTCAGCCGGAATTGATTGGGCCAGACTGCTCACCGCAAATAGTTCTGACATGGCTTCACCCAGTTTCTCCAGTTTCTTCCGGCTTTCTTTGTTCAAGTCTGTCAGTTTGCTGATTTCATTGGCTTTGACCAAATAATGAAATTCTTTGCCGAGACGGTTCACAGTGATGTAACCCGGTTCCTGCAGCCGAATCTTCTTGCCTTTTTTCTCCGGCACCGGGTTTCCCACTACCATGGCGCTGGCCTTTTCCGTCTCTGCTTGTTTTTCCCGGCTCATTGCGTTTTCAATCTTTTCAAGAATATCTTTAACACGAACCTGCAACAGCTGTCCCGTCTGCAGATACTCTTCCGCTTTCCAGCCCGCGCCTTCCATGGCGGCCCATAAGGAAAAGACGATGACAGAATAGATCCCGGCCAATATCTGACGCTGAACCTCATCCCCGACTTCCTCAATCCTGTTTTCCAGGATGCGTGTAACCTTATCTACGCCAAGGCGTCCGTCCGCCAGTTTGAGCAAACTCTTCCATCTTTTCAGCAACGCTTTGGTATCCCGCAGTTTATATAACAGACGCAGCGCCCCCTGCAAATTAGCCTGCATCCCAGCGCTGCTATCCATCACTGGCTGCAGCCAGTAAAGTACTTCCTGCATCCTCTCAAAGCAGGGCAGGAAAATACGATCTGCCTCTGCCTGCAGGTTACCGCAGTCCGCAAACACATTCTGTTCTTCCAGAATAGCCGTACCACACTGGTAAAACAGCTTCTTATATTCTTCGCAATAACTGTTTTCCCAATCAATATCCGTAAGCTTACGGCTTCCCTCCGGTTCCAGTTTGTCCAATAATGCCAGGCCACGCGCATATTTACTCCGAGATTCCGTAAACACAGGAACCTCCGTTGCTATCTTTGAAGTATAAGCCAGGAGGTCAGCCAAAGAACCTTCTTTCAACTCCAGTTCTACTTCGTCGATGGTCTCCTTCTTACCACCGGCCGAAATGAATCCCTGATCGACAGCCATTTCCACCAATGTCTCTTTCGTCACCTGCAGGAGTCGTATTTCCCGTTTCACCCGTACCGTGAAAAGCTTTTCGATTTGGGCCGTTCCCAGTAATCCATCAAAATCCACCTGCAAACCGCATGCATTAAAAACAGAGAGATCCGGTTTCCCGTTCTTCACCGGCACATTGTATTCCTGGCGCTCTGTCAGACCTGCTGCAGCCGTTTTGCGCAGTTTGATCGTGGCTTCGTATTTCTTCCCATTCTGTCGCACGCGGTAAGCAATACCCGCCTGTTGCAGCAGCAGGTCACGGGTATCAAAATAAATGTTGACCAGCTTCATTGTTTTATGGCTGCCCTTCTTTGTTCTTTTGGCAACCAGAGGGGACGCCACCAGCGCCTTTACATCTTTCTTGGCTATCAGTAATTTGATTTCCGTTTCCATATTGTTCTGCATATTACTCCCCAGTCTGCCGGTGCATCCTGCCGACACAAGTACATCATAAAAAAGACAAATTGTATATTCACGTTCACGCAACTATTATATAACTTTTATGATTATTCTTTCAAGCGCTTCCGTTCCCCGCCAAAATACCAGAATGCCAGGGGAATGCCAAAAGCAATGACCAACAGGCATATGGAAACGCCGAGGCCGGAATTCCCGCCCAGGGCATCTCCTAACACATTATAGGCTACTGCACCCGGCAGTATTCCAATCAACGTAGTAACCGCAAAAGTTACGAAACGCATCTCTGTACAACCGGCTACCAGGCTGATTACATCGTAAGGAAACAATGGCACTGTACGGAGCCACAACATACGCTGGAAATTTTTCGTGCTGTCTGAAAGATACTGATGGATACGGCCGCCCCACTTGCCCCCGTGCAAATCCAGAAATTCACTGCCGATACCCGTACGGGACATAAAAAACAGCAGTACCGCACTGCCTAACCCGCCTGCAGTCAGACAGGGAATTCCGATTACCGGCGGAAACAGGATTCCTGCTGCTACGTTCAACAGCAGACCGGGGAGCAGAAGCAAGGGCCGTACAATATACAACAATACATAAGCTGCCGGTCCCCAAAACCCAAAACCCGTAACCCACTGACGTACATCTTCCACCGATTTTGGATGGAATACTCCCGGTAAACGCCAGAGCACAACAATGATACACAAATAAATAACCAGCAGCAACGCATGACGGTGCATGCGTAAAAAGAATAATAATTTATCATTCATACACGAGATTCCCATTTTAAAGTTATCGATCCCACAACAACGTTGCGGTATCGTTTTCATAATTTCGCCCTTGTTTCGTCTATTATAACCCATACCCTCAAAAAGTAAAAACAAAAAGCGTGCAAGGAGTAAACAAAATCTTTGCACGCCATTATATGTTCGCAACCGTTTTAAGAATTCTTACCGCTTACTTTTTCTTTTTTCCAAGATACGCTTCTTTAATCACTTCGTTTTCCAGCAGTTCCCTGCCACTGCCTTCCATCTTAATCCGTCCTGTTTCCAGTACGTAAGCATGGTGGGCCACCTTCAGAGCCATGTTGGCGTTCTGCTCTACCAGTAGTACGGTGGTTCCACTTTCGTTGATGCGCCGGATAATATTAAAAATATCTTTGATAACCAAAGGTGCCAGACCTAAAGAAGGTTCATCCATCATAATCACTTTGGGGCGGCTCATAAGGGCGCGTCCTAAGGCCAGCATCTGCTGCTCGCCACCGGAGAGGGTACCGGCCATCTGCCAGTTCCGTTCTTCCAACCGGGGGAACAGTTCATAGATCCGTTTGATATCCTTGACGATGTCCTCTTCATCTTTGCGAAGATAGGCGCCGATGCGCAGGTTTTCCAGCACAGTGAGGTTGGGGAACACCCGCCGTCCTTCCGGTACCAGGGTAATGCCCCTGGACACGATGTGCTGGCTGTTCAGGCCTTTTAAGTTTTCTTCATTGTATTCCACAGAACCGCTCTGGGGCTTCACCAGTCCCATGATGGTACGCAGCAGCGTGCTTTTCCCGGCTCCGTTAGCTCCAATCAGGGTGACGATCTGCCCGTCCGGCACATCTACGGAGATGCCTTTCAGGGCTTCAATGCCGCCGTAAGCCACAACCAGGTCTCTGACTTTAAGCATCTTCATCCTCCCCCAAGTACGCCTTAATGACTCGTTCGTTATTCTGTATTGCCGCCGGGTCACCGGTTGCGATGGTGGTACCGAAATCCAGCACATAAATTCGGTCAGAAATTTCCATGACCAGATCCATGTGGTGCTCAATCATAAAAATTGTCAGGTTGAAACGGTCACGAATCTGCCGGATAAAATCAGTCAGCTCATCCGTTTCCTTCGGATTCATGCCCGCCGCCGGTTCGTCAAGCAACAGAAGCTGCGGCTCCGTAGCCAGCGCCCTTACAATTTCCAGATAACGCTGCTTGCCGTAAGGTAAGCTGCTGGCTTTTTCGTTTCGAACATCCCACAGGTTAACGTCTTTTAACAAACGTTCCACGTCGGCCCGCATGGCTTCTTCTTCTTTTTTGTAGCCGGGCAGGCGGAACGTAGCCGCCAGGAAGTTGGATTCCAGATGCAAATGCTTGGCAATGAGCACATTTTCATACACACTTAAATCTTTGAACAGGCGGATATTCTGGAAGGTACGTGCAATCCCCAACTGTGCAATTTCGCTGGGTTTTTTGCCGGTAATGTCAATTTCAGTTCCTTCTGCCGGCGAGTAGATGACACGGCCTTTGGTAGGTGTGTACACGCCGGTGATATCGTTAAATGCCGTGGTCTTACCAGCGCCGTTAGGTCCAATAAGGGCAATGATTTCATGCTCTTTTACTACAATGTTTAAATCATTGACGGCAATGACGCCGCCAAACTGCATGGTTACATGCTCGGTACGCAATACAGTCCGGATCATTTACCCTGCACCCCCTTTTTACGGAAGCCTGCCAGCGGGTGCTTCACAAAGTTGATGATTTTTTCCCAGGTCAGCTCGTTGGTTCCCATAATGCCATGGCGCCAGAATAGCACGCAAATCATCAGCAGGATGGAGAATACGACCATGCGCAGACCCGGACGGAACAAGGGGATGGCGACTCCCATCAGCTCCAGCGGTTCGTCGAAGACGCGCAGGTATTCCAGCCCCGCAGTAACGATGATAGCGCCGAACATGCTGCCGGTGACTGACCCCATGCCGCCCAGCACGATGATTAGCAGAAAGTTGTACGTTAACGTGAACAGGAAGTTTTTGGGATCGACTGTACCCAGCAACGCGCCGTACAGACCACCGCCGATGCCGGCAAAGAAAGCGCTGACCATGAAGGCCAGGTTCTTGTGATAGAACAGACTGATGCCCATGGCTTCCGCCGCGATTTCATCTTCCCGGATCGCCTTGAAGGCCCGGCCGTAAGAAGAATTCAGCAGCAACGTAATGATGATATAGGAAACTGCCGTAGCCAGAAAGATATATCGCACGTCGTTCAATGGCGGGATATTCTTGATGCCCAGCGCGCCGTTGGTGATGGAGGTCGCATTGGTGATGACAATACGGATGATTTCCGAAAAGCCTAATGTAGCGATAGCCAGATAGTCACCCCGCAGCCGCAGCACCGGCGTGCCAATCAGTCCGGCGATAAACGCTGCCAGTACGCCGCCCAATAACAGGGCCAGCCACAAAGGCATATACACATTCACTAAATGAGGATTCATGGGAACCGCGTAAAACACATCCGCGCGCAGTTCCACCGGTACGGTGAAAATTCCCACCATGTAGGCGCCGATGGCCATAAAGCCTGCCTGCCCCAGTGAGAACTGGCCGGCAAACCCGTTGGTCACGTTCATGGAAAGACCGATGATGGCATAGATGAAGCATAGGTTGATGATGCGCCGGATATAGGAGTCTACTTCCGCCTGTACAAAACATGCAACACCGAAAAGAACGACGATGGCGGCCAGGGTGAGCATGAGGTTCCGTTTATTATTCATGATTACACCTTCTCCGTCATTTTCTCGCCTAATAAACCAGTGGGTTTATAGAATAAAATCAAAAGCAGCATGATGAAAGCAAATGCGTCCCGGTAGCCGGAAAACTGGGGGAAGAAAGCCACGATCAGAATTTCACCAAGCCCCAGAATAAAACCGCCGATGACCGCGCCTTTAATATTGCCGATGCCGCCGATGACCGCTGCGATGAAACATTTCAGACCGGGCATTACACCTAAGTACGGCGTGATGCCGGGGTAACGGATGCCCCACATGATGGCGCCGATGGCAGCCAGTGCGGAACCGATGGCAAAAGTGATGGAAATGATATTATCGATGTTCACGCCCATGACGCGGGCAATCTCGTAGTCCTTGGAGACTGCGCGCATGGCCATGCCGGTCTTGGTATGGTTGACGATGTGCAGCAGGACGAACAGACAGATGACCGTAACGATCGGTATGAACATGCAGATGGCCTGAATCTGAACGCCACCTACGGAAATCATACTGGACAGGAACGGGATGTCCGGAAAATGCATGGGACGTCCGCTGAAAATGTAGTTGGCCAGATTTTCCAGCAGGAAGGATGCGCCAATTGCGGAAATCAGCACGGAATTTTTCGGCGCATCCCGCAGCGGCCGGTACGCGGTCCGTTCAATTACAACACCCAACAGGGCTGTAGCGGCAATAGTGCCAATAAATGTCAGATACCAGGGAATATGGAATGCCGTGATGCCGAAAAAGGCAAAATAGCACGCCATCATAACGATATCGCCGTGGGCAAAGTTGATCATCAGCAGGATGCCGTACACCATCGTGTAACCGATGGCGATCAGCGCATACAGGCTGCCCAACGAAATACCGTTCACCAGATGCTGGGCAAAGCCTGCCGCAGTCATGTTGGCTATTGCTTGAAAAAGGTCCATGTGTACACCTCAGATAAAAGGAAACGCCGGTTCGCACGAGATTACAGAAATCGGGCGCGCGGAATCAGTGTAACCAAAAATAACTGCTTCCCCCGCGAGGAGGGAAGCAGGGAGTGATTGCACAGTGTCCGATCCGCTGCGGAAACGTTCAGGTGCTTTCCGTTATGCGGCTTTCTTCACTGAAATTATTTTGCTTTCAGGTCTTCCGGATTTACGGTATCCATATACGTGAATTTTCCTTCTTTTACCGTCTTGATTACCGCAGATTTAATCGGGTCGCCGTCAGCGTTCAGCGTGGTCTTGCCGGTCGTAGTTTCCAGATCTTTGGTCGCTGCGATGGCGTCACGGATTTTCTGGCTGTCTTCTACCCCGGCCGTCTTCATAGCATTCAGGGCAATCAGGTAGGAGTCATAAGCCAGCGCAGTCAAACCGCCAGGCTGTTCTCCTTTGTATTCTTT
>DOSQ01000106.1 GCA_003512125.1 Acidaminococcaceae bacterium | reverse complement strand
CGGGTTTTGTAATTTTGGGAATCTTTTTTAGAAAAAGTGTTGACAATCTGCCCGGTTTCAGTTATAATAGCTTTGCTGTTGAAAAACAGCGCTGATGTGACTCCGTAGCTCAGCTGGATAGAGCGTTTGGCTACGAACCAAAAGGTCGGGGGTTCGAATCCCTCCGGGGCCACCAATTAAAAATCAAGACGCCATACAGGTTTTGGGCCTGCATGGCGTTTTTTCTTTTTTGTGCCGATTTTCATCTTGTGATAGTTTTTGTGATAGTTGTGTGATAGTCCTGTTTGTGTAATGTTTAAAAAGATAACCTAAGCCAACGAAATCATCTGTCCTAAAACATAGTAGATCGAATATCCGTGAATCGTTAAAACAGCCCTGCCTCCATAGAAGCAGGGCTGTTTTTAGTAAGGAATGGTATAAATTGGCCGTTCGACTGTTCTCCAGACAAGCCATTGGAAATCATCGGTCATGTGTTTTTTTCGTAAATAGTCAAACATGTGAGAACCGTACTGTTTTTGCTGTGCGGCAAAGTCATCAATTTCAAGAACCCATGAGAAAATTACCGTAGATATTTTGGAGTAGAGTTTTTGTAGTTTTTAAAGTACTCCATGCTGCGAGGTGAACAACTCATGGACATTGTAACAGGAACCAAGATGCGTTTCCGGAAAGAGCAATGGAAGAACTTCATCCGGGACCGTGAAGCCAGCGGGCTTTCCGTGGCAGCCTGGTGCAAACAAAACGGATTTGCGCAAAGTACGTATTTCAAATGGCTTCACCGCATCCGGCTGGAAGCCTGCCAGTCTTTGCCGGAAATACAAGCGGTTGCTCCAGTTCCCTTTGTAAAAGTAGAGTCAAATGAAGTGCTGCAAGTTTCTGCACCACAACCCCTTCCCGTTGTGCAACCGGCAGCAACGATACAAATCAATTTGCTTAACGCAGAAATTACAATTCCGGACGGAACCAGTCCCCGAACCATACGGGCTGCGTTACTTGCCCTGAAGGAACTATGTTAGGCGATGTTACCCAGGCACGGAACATCTACATTGCCTGCGGATATACGGATATGCGCAAGCGCAAAATAAAATATCGGATTTTCTCATCGGCTGAATTGTGCCATACTTAATGGTGTAAAGCTGCCGATATTTTTGTCTGGCACAACTCGTCGGCTCAACAACAGTCGACAAATTAAACATACCTTTTTGAAAAACTTTCCCAGTTGGATTTCCGAAGCGAGGCCAGCATATTTGAACGATTTCTTCCTTAGGTACCAGAAATACAGGGAAATGGCTAATAAAACTGATGGGAAATTGCCACCGGGCTGATGCCTGGTGGTTTTTTGTTGCCCGTTTTACTATGAACGGGGGATTATTTTGCGCTTACGAAAAATCGGCATCCGTATCCGAATGCCGATTCTGATTTAAAGGCTATTGTGTTACAGCCCGTAGTCTTTCCTGTTTTTATCAAATCTTGCTATTAAAATACTCCTGAGTGACCTTCAGCTGTTTTTTCAGTATCTCCTGCCACATATGTGGACGGATTTCTCCGTTGCCCCTGGACACCTTTGTTCGTAACACTGTGCCATCCGGTAATATCTTGCGGTAGTAGTAATGGTCAGTATCCTTATACAGTTCCCAACCGTCCCGCTCGCAAAAGCGTTTCAGCTCTTTCCATCGTGGCATAAGATATCCCTCCGCATTACCTTATCCGGCGTGGTCAAGATCTTAATTACATATGGCAGGTGTGCCCGGCGGTTTGGCGCTACAGACCAATAATCAAACTCGTCATAATAATCACGTGCATACTCTTTCAATGCGATAAGCAGGTTGTCCAGGCATTCTTCCTTGGTATCTCCGTTCTCAACTACGTCCATTTCATCTACGGAGGCAGTATACGACCCGTCCGGTTCCCGATATAAAACAGCATGTAATTTGTAGTTGCTCATAAGTTCTGCAAGCATAATTGTGTTCAACATCGTTATATTGTCATGCGTGCGTTGTACGAACTGCGGCCGTACCCGTACCGTAGCGTCAATCGCGCTGCTCCATTCCTTACGGACTTCAGTAGACGAACGGCTTAATTGTTCCGCTGCAAGCATAATAAACCTCCTAAAATACAATATGTACATTCCGTACATATTGTATCATATTGAAAAAATAAAGTAAACCGTTAACTTAATGAAACGGTTGTTAAGGATAACTAAAGTTTAAATACACCAAGGCTGTAATTTTTTCGTCATACCCATTCTTTAATCATTGAGACAAAGTCGATGTGAATTTATTCTAAAACTTGCATTATTTAATGTTATATTATATAATAAAATCACATTAAAATCGAAAAGGAGCACGGCCATGTTCATGTACCGAAAAATTACCGATTATCTGGAACGTTGGAAATCCGATAAATACAGAAAGCCACTGATTGTTCAGGGTGCCCGCCAGGTTGGGAAGACGTATGCGATTTTGGAGTTCGGGAAAAAGAATTACGATAATGTTGCCTATTTTAATTTCCAGACCAGCTCTTCACTTGCCGCAACGTTTGAAGAGAATCTTAGCCCTTCCTATCTTTTGCCGGTTTTGTCGCATATCAGTGGACAGACCATTACAAAAGGAAATACGCTGATTGTCTTTGACGAAATCCAGCTTTGCGAGCGGGCGGTCACTTCATTGAAATATTTCTGCGAAGAAGCGCCGGAATATCATGTGATTGCTGCCGGAAGTCTCCTTGGCGTTGCAGTCAATCGGAAGAAGTTTGCGTTTCCGGTTGGCAAGGTTGACCGCTATACCATGTATCCCATGGATATGGAAGAGTTCCTGCTGGCTATGGGGGAAACGGAACTCGTTAAGCGGATTCAGAGTTGCTTTGTAAAGGATACACCAATGCCTGTGGCGTTGCATGAAGCGGGGCTGCGATTATATCGCAGCTACCTTGCGGTGGGAGGTATGCCGGAGGCTGTGGCGCGATACATAGATACCGGGGATTTTACGCAGGTCCGGCACGTATTGGAAACGATACAGATGGACTACCTGGATGATATGAGCAAATATCAGGAAAGCAGCAACGAGATTAAGAAAACCCGTCTTGCTTATGGGACGGTGGCAGTACAGCTTTCCAAAAAGAATACCCGTTTTCAATATAAAATAATCAAAACCGGCGCAAGGGCGGCAGAGTATGAGAACGCGATTGAATGGCTGGCTTCAGCAAATCTGATCATCAGGATATACAGGGCCGGGCAGATAATGAAACCTTTGGAAAATTACAAAGACATTGATGATTTTAAAATCTATCTGTCTGACACGGGACTGCTTTGTGCCCAGAAGGACATCCGGGCAGAAGATATCTTATACATGGAAGAAGAGCTTACGGACTTTAAAGGCGGTATGATTGAGAACTATGTATTGGTCCAGTTGGTCCGTTCCGGGTTCAAGCCATACTTTTGGCGGAACGAAACGGGAACGAAAGAAGTCGATTTTATTATCCATCAGAACGGGAAACTGATTCCGGTGGAGGCGAAAAGCAGCGAGCGGGTGAAAGCAGCAAGTCTGAACGATTATGTAAAATATTATAAACCGACTTATTCTATCCGGATATCGGAAAAGAATTTCGGCTTTGAGAACAATATTAAATCGGTTCCTTTATATGCTGTTTTTTGTATTCAGTAATATGGGGCTCCGATATGTCAGTAAATATAGAAGTCTAAAGAAAAGCCACAGTCGGGAAATTTAAACCTGACTGCGGCTGATTCTTTTAATGCTTTTAAATTACAGTTGTGCTGTTGCGGAGAAGCCGGATACGGTTGCAAGCGCTTACACAAGCTGCCGTTTCGCCCGTTCCGCTTCGGCGCTTTCGTCTTCTTCGGGGTACCACATCACGTGGGTGAAGTCTACATAGCATTCTTCCCCTTTGCCGAAGGTGATGCGGTGCGGGGTCTGGATTTTCAGCAGCTGGTCCCCGATGGGCACCAGATATTCGGTGGTATCGGTCAGGAACACGCGGCTGTAGATGTGGGTCTTAAACCCGTGATCCCGGTTCAGGTCGATGGCGTTGGGCCGGGTGGCAACCACCATTTCCCGGTCTGCCTTTTCCGGAATGGTCAGCGGCAGCGGGTTCTGCATGTCGCCCCGGGCGTAGACCTGGCCGTGATCCAGCACCACGTGCAGGAAGGTGGACTGCCCCAGGAAGTTGTGGACGAAACGGTTGACGGGCTTGTTGTACAGATTGGACGGTGTGTCCACCTGCATGATGTTGCCCATGTCGCAGACCATCATCCGGTCGGAGATGGCCATGGCCTC
>DOSQ01000175.1:3825-7925 GCA_003512125.1 Acidaminococcaceae bacterium | reverse complement strand
CGGCCGGTCCTTACAATGCGGCGGCCATGGCACGCACCCCGCACCTTGACAGCTACTTTGCGAACTATCCCAATACAAAACTGGAAGCCAGCGGGGAAGATGTAGGGCTGCCGGCAGGGCAGATCGGTAATTCGGAAGTAGGGCACCTGAATATCGGGTCGGGACGGATTATCTATCAGGATCTGTCCCTGATTTCCCATGCTATCAAAGAAGGCAGTTTTTTTAAAAACAAAGTGTTGCTGGATACATTGCAGCACGCGAAAGAAAAGAACAGTTCCCTGCACCTGATGGGCCTGTTCAGCGACGGCGGCGTCCACAGTCATATCGATCATTTAAAAGCACTGTTGGATATGGCGAAGGAAGCCGGACTGCAGAAGGTTTTTGTCCACGCGTTCCTGGACGGGAGGGATGTGCCGCCTCAGAGCGCCATTCCTTACGTGCAGGATCTGGAAGCGTATATGCAGGAAAAGGGTGTCGGATGTTTTGCCACGGTCAGTGGCCGTTATTACGCCATGGACCGGGATAAACGCTGGGAGCGTCTGGAAAAGGCCTACCGCAACATGGTGCTGCGGGACGGGGCTGTCTTTACTTCTGCGGAAGAAGGAATCCGGGCTTCCTATGCAGCCGGCGTGAATGACGAATTTGTGGTGCCTTTCTGCGTAGCGCAGAAAGGCGAGACAGCGGATGCAGGAGAAAAATCTGCAGCCTGTATCCGGAAGGACGACGGTGTAATCTTCTATAATTTCCGTCCGGACCGGGCCCGGGAAATTACCCGTGCGCTGCATGATGAAGAGTTCCCGTATTTTGCGCGTCCGGCAGCTGCCAGGCCGGTATACATGGCCGGTATGACCCAGTATGATGCTACCATCGACATTCCTACTGCGTATCCGCCGGAACATTATGAGGATACGCTGGGCGAAGTGCTGGCGAAGAACGGTTTGCAGCAACTGCGCATTGCAGAAACGGAAAAATACGCTCACGTAACCTTCTTCTTTAACGGCGGCGTAGAAGAACCCAATGCCGGGGAAGACCGCATCCTGATTCCATCGCCGAAAGTGGCGACATACGATCTGCAACCGGAGATGAGCGCCCCGGAGGTTACGGAAGCGTTGTTGAAGGCGTTGGAAGAAGATAAATATGACGTAGTGATCCTGAACTTTGCCAATCCGGATATGGTTGGCCATACCGGTATCATGGAAGCAGCGGTCAAGGCTATGGAAACCATTGATGCCTGTGCGGGGAAAATCGTAGAAAAAATCCAGTCTCTGGATGGCGTTATCTGTATTACGGCAGATCACGGCAATCTGGAAAAGATGCAGAACGAAGACGGGACGCCCTGCACGGCTCATACTACGAACAAAGTTCCGTTCATTGTTATCAGCAAAGAAACGTATAAGCTGCACGAAGGCCGCTTGGCTGATATAGCGCCTACGTTGCTGCAATTTTTAAAGATCAAGCAGCCAAAAGCCATGACAGGAAAGAGCTTGCTGGAATAATTTATATAAAAATCAAAAAGAGAAAGGATAAGGTGATTCATCATGTCTATTATTACTCAGGTCTATGCCCGCGAAATTCTGGATTCCCGCGGCAATCCGACGGTTGAAGTGGAAGTGGTACTGGAAGACGGTACCATGGGCCGCGCTGCGGTTCCCTCCGGCGCATCTACCGGCGTACATGAAGCAGTTGAGCTGCGTGACGGCGACAAAAAGCGTTATGTTGGCAAAGGCGTCATGAAAGCGGTGGAAAACGTAAACGACATCATCGCAGAAGCACTGATCGGTCTGGACGCTACCCGCCAGATTGAAATTGACGAACTGCTGATCCGTCTGGATGAGACTCCGAACAAAGCAAAATTAGGCGCTAACGCAATTCTGGGCGTATCCATGGCGGTTGCCAAAGCGGCTGCCAACTATTGCGGCCTGCCCCTGTACCAGTATCTGGGCGGTACCAATGCCCATGAAATGCCCGTTCCTATGATGAATATCCTGAACGGCGGTCAGCATGCGGACAACAATGTGGATATCCAGGAATTCATGATCATGCCCGTAGGCGCCAAGAGCTTCAGCGAATGCCTGCGTATGAACGTGGAAATTTACCATGCCCTGAAAGGCATTCTGAAAGCCAAAGGCCTCAGCACCGGCCTGGGCGATGAAGGCGGCTTTGCTCCGAACCTGGAAACCAATGCGGAAGCGCTGGACGTAATCATGGAAGCCATTGAAAAAGCCGGCTACAAACCGGGTAAAGATATTAAACTGGCCATGGACGTAGCAGCCAGCGAGTTCTACAAAGACGGCAAGTATCATATGCTGGCAGAAGGCGCTCCCAAGACCAGCACCCAGATGGTAAACTATCTGGCAGACCTGGTGGAAAAATATCCGATCATCTCCATTGAAGACGGCTTGGCAGAAGACGACTGGAAGGGCTGGGCTGCCCTCACCAAAAAGCTGGGTGGCAAAGTACAGCTGGTAGGCGACGATTTGTTCGTAACCAATGCGGAACGTCTGCAGATGGGTATCGACAAAGGTGTGGCTAATGCCATCCTGATCAAAGTAAACCAGATCGGGACCCTGACTGAAACCTTCCGGGCTGTGGAACTGGCCAAACGTCACGGCTATACCGCCATCGTATCCCACCGCAGCGGCGAAACGGAAGACACCACCATGGCTGACATTGCGGTAGCGCTGAACGCCGGCCAGATCAAATCGGGCGCGCCGGCCCGTACCGACCGCGTAGCAAAATACAACCAGCTGCTGCGCATCGAAGAAGACCTGGGCCCGGCAGCAACCTACGGCGGCATGGATGTGTTCTATAATCTGAAATAAAATCTGTAAACAAGCGTGATATAAATGAAGTTGCGCAATCGTTTATAAACAAAATCGTAAATCAACGATGTAAACAAACGGGGAACTGTGTAAAAGCAGTTCTCCTTTTTTTATAAAGACGGACCTGGATCGTACGTTAGTGTAATTAAAATTGGACTGGCAATGGTGGATGCATCACATCTGGGAAAACTCTGTGAAAAATTTTTGACATTTATTATTGCCACGCAGGTAAAGGTGTGGTAAAATACTGTGGTACTGACACAGGAAAATAATTATTTATTATAGAAAAAGGAGGTAAGTAAATGTTGGAGACTGTCTTGATGGTAGTGGACTTCATCGTCTGCGTTGCCCTGATTGCGGCTGTGCTGATGCAGACCGGCAGAGGCGCAGGCCTGTCCAGTTCCTTCGGTGGCGGCGATGGCTCCTTTTTTGGTAAGGGAAATGATCTGGATACGGTTTTATCTAAGGCGACAATTGCGTTGGGGACTGCTTTCGGTGTCATTACGTTAGCTCTTGCCAAACTCAATGCATGAGCATAGTTTTGTTAACCAAGGACTCTGTCCTTTAAAATTTTTAAATTTATTTTTTGTCGAAAGGGGAATTACATCTTGAGTAGTTTTATCATGTGTTCCATTGGCGCCGGTATCCTTGCGCTTCTGATCGCTGCCATGCTGAGCAGCTCCATCATGAAGGCGGAAGCCGGTAACGAACTGATGCAGGAAATTTCCGGCCACATCCATGAGGGTGCGATGGCATTCCTGTACCGTGAATACAAAGCGCTGGCTGTATTCATTGTTGTTGTTGCAATTATCATCGGTATTTTCCTGGCTCCCATGACCGCGGTCTGCTTTGTGGCCGGTGCCATCTTCTCCATCCTGGCCGGTTACTGCGGCATGAACGTAGCTACCAAAGCTAACGTTCGTACCACTGCGGCTGCGGAACACGGCATGCCTCAGGCACTGCAGATTGCCTTCTCCGGCGGTTCCGTAATGGGTCTGGGCGTAGTTGGCCTGGGTATCACCGGCGTTGCGCTGGCCTTTGCTCTGTTTGGTGAAAACGGCGCTAACATGGACATCGTAACCGGTTTTGGTCTGGGCGCAAGCTCCATTGCCCTGTTTGCCCGTGTAGGCGGCGGTATCTACACCAAAGCGGCCGACGTAGGCGCCGACCTGGTAGGTAAGGTTGAAGCCGGTATTCCGGAAGACGACCCCCGTAACCCCGCTACCATCGCTGATAACGTAGGCGATAACGTAGGCGACGTGGCCGGTATGGGCGCCG
>DOSQ01000175.1:2955-3758 GCA_003512125.1 Acidaminococcaceae bacterium | reverse complement strand
TATGTAGGCGCTATCATCTCCGCGCTGACCCTGGGAGCTGTTGCCTTCAAAGGCGGAGAAGGCGTTGCCTATCCGTTCCTGCTGGCGCTGTCCGGTATCATTTCTTCCATCATCGGTATCCTGTATGTTCGTCACAGCAAATCCACCAACCCGCAGGGCGCCCTGAACACCGGCACTTACATCGCCGGCATCCTGACCATCGGCGCGGCCGGCTATCTCTCCAACGCCCTGTTTGGAAACATGAATGCTTTCTGGGCCATTGCTGCCGGTCAGGTAGTAGGCCTGTTGATTGGTAAAATCACTGAAGTGTACACCTCTGCTGATTACAGTTCCGTTAAGCGGATTGCTGACCAGTCTGAAACCGGTCATGCTACGGTAATCATCGCCGGCCTGGCAGTGGGGATGTATTCCACCTTCCTGCCGATTGTTTTCATCTGCATCGCCGTATTCATTGCGTTCTTCGTAATGGGCGGCATGGCCAATCCGGAAATGGGCATTTACGGTATCGCCCTGTCCGCGGTAGGTATGCTGGCAACCACCGGCATCACCGTTGCAGTTGACGCCTACGGTCCCATCTCCGATAATGCCGGCGGCATTGCGGAAATGGCCGAACTGCCTCCTTCTGTTCGTGAAATCACCGATACCCTGGACTCCGTTGGTAACACCACCGCTGCAATCGGCAAAGGCTTTGCCATCGGCTCCGCTGCGCTGACCGCGCTGGCTCTGTTCTCTGCTTATTCTCAGGTTGTAAAATTGAAAGCCATTGACCTGTTGGATCCTGTAGTTCTGATCGGCGTATTCAT
>DOSQ01000175.1:0-2824 GCA_003512125.1 Acidaminococcaceae bacterium | reverse complement strand
GAAGTTCGCCGTCAGTTCCATGAGATCCCCGGCCTGCTGGAAGGCAAGGCCCGCGGCGACTATCGCCGCTGCGTTGATATTTCCACAGCAGCTGCGCTGAACAAAATGGTTGCTCCCGGCGTTATCGCCATTGCATTCCCGATCCTGGTGGGCATGCTGTTAGGACCTGCCGCTCTGGGCGGAATGATCGGCGGCGCCCTGGCTGCCGGCGTTCTGCTGGCCATCATGATGGCCAATGCGGGCGGAGCCTGGGATAATGCGAAGAAGTACATTGAATCCGGCGTACACGGTGGCAAAGGTTCCGACTGCCACAAAGCTGCAGTTACCGGCGACACCGTAGGCGATCCGTTCAAAGATACGTCCGGACCTGCCATGAACATCCTGCTGAAGCTGATGACCATCGTTTCCCTGGTATTCGCTCCGGTACTGGCTGCTCACGGCGGCATCCTGCTGGGAATGTTCAAATAATATGAATATAATGTAAAAGGACTGCTTCGGCAGTCCTTTTTTTATGTGTGAATGCAGGGTTGGTATGATATAATGGAATTGGAAAATATAGATTTACATTCACGGAGGCAGTCATGGACAAAACAATTCCCAAAGAAGCAGATGCGTTTTTTCTGCCGGGAAGCAGAGACACAGGCGTATTGCTGGTTCATGGCTACACCGGTTCCCCGGCGGAGATGCGCCTGCTGGGAAATTATCTGCATGACAGGGGAGGCTATACTGTGCTGGGCGTGCGTCTGGCCGGACACGGCACTACTGTGGAGGAACTGGAGCAGACGGTCTGGCAGGAATGGTATAAAGCAGTAGAAGAGGGCGTGTGGGAATTAAACAAAATTTGCCGCCACATTTATCTTGCCGGACAGTCCATGGGCGGACTGCTGGCTATCAAAGCGGCGGCGGAATTGCCCTGCATCGAAAAACTGGCGCTGCTTGCCACGCCGATTTTTCTGCAGGACAAACGGATTCCTTTTATAAAAATTCTGCGCTTTTTCATTCCCCGCATTCATACGGGGCAGCAAAGCTACAACGTACCGCAGGAATACATGCAGGGTTATCCGGAGATGCCTACAAAACCGGTGATCAGTCTGCTTGAACTGATTAAACTCTGTAAGCAGGAGTATCTGAAAAAAATTAAGGCGCCCACGTTAATTGTTCAGGGCAAAGCAGATCACACAGTGGCGCCCCGAAGCGCAGATTACATTTATGAACAATTGACGGTTGTGCCGGATTCCCAAAAAGAAATCCTCTGGCTGCCGGAGTCCCGTCATGTAGTGACGCTGGACGACGCGCGGGAGACTGTGTATGAAACGTGTCTGGAATTTTTTGAAAAACAGTGTTGAGACAGGGAGGCGCCTATGATTTTTGATGTAATTGCTCCGACGCCGCTGATTCCCGGTACAAGAATTTTTGTGGACTGGACGGAAATTGAAGAAACATTTCTTGCTGCGGCTCTGCTTACCGTACTGATCGAAGTTCCGCTGTTTTTCATTTGCGGTTACCGGAAACCAAAAGAACTGGCAGGTTTTGCGGTTGTCAATATGATCAGCAACCTGCTGCTGAATGAATTTCTGGAACAGGATCCGTTCGACGCATTTTGGGTGGCTGTTATTCTGGGCGAAATCGCAGTGATACTCCTGGAATTCTGCTTATGCTGTTACTTTATTCAGGGTGACAGGAAAAAATTGTTCAGGACCCTTGTGCTGGTGAACGTGTGTAGCGTAGTATTAGGTGAAATCCTGTTCTGGTTTTATTATTGAGCAAAACTGCCGTGAAAGTAAAATACCCAGACTGACAGGATAAAAAGGAAAGCTGGAACAAATTTACAAACAAACCTTCAAATAATAAAACGAAAAAATACGGGCTGCGGAAGAATGCATCACAGCATTTTGCGCGGCCCTGTTCGTTTATGATATAATAATTACAGAAACAAGTACACCCATATAAAAGTTAATTTATACAAATGGAGGTATCCCTATGTTAACGAGGAAAAAAGTGTTGGCGGTAAGCCTGGCTGTGTTTGCCGCGCTGAACTTTACTGCCTGCGGAGGCGGCGACAAAAAAGGAGAAACCAAACCGGCGGCGCCTAAAACGACGGTAGCGGTCCCGGCCCGTCCGGCTGTAAGCACCGCGCCCTCCATGAGCTTTAAGTTTGGGGAAAAAGAAGCCAAAGTTTACGAGCTGAAGGGCGTGGACCTTGCCAAAAAAATCCGTACGAACCGTCTGGCTGTGGCCAATGGCGCGGCGTACTTCTTTGTGGATATGAAACCCATGCAGTTAGGGAAGGTGTCACTTAAAAATGAAACCATTTCCGACCTTACGCTGATTTCGAATTCCGGCGGCATCGATTTCCTGGCAACGAACGGGAAAGAGGTACTGTTCCGGACCAGTGACGGAAAAATGGGCGTGTATGACGGAAAACAGGTTGCCAAAGGGGATAAATGGCTGGGCGAGATCATAGGCGTTGCCGGGAGCAACGAGTTTTACATCCTGCAGGGCACTGCGCTGAAGGCTGCCACTCTGGAAGGCAATTCGCTGAAAAATATCCATGATATCATTCCGGATTACAAAAAGATCCCGGCTTTTGACAAAGCCATCCTGAAACCTGTATATGCGGACAGTAATGAAATTTACCTGCGCACCTTCCTCAGGAAAGAAGGCGTCAAAGATGCTGTTTCCACGTTGGTAGCGTTTGATAAGCAGGGTAAGGAACTGCGCCGTTACGAAGGCGTGCAGAAGCTGCCCCGGGGCTGGGCCGTTACCGCAAATTATGTCATCCACACCGGTTCCATGGGAGACTTCCGGGTGTTCGACCGGGCTA
>DOSQ01000006.1 GCA_003512125.1 Acidaminococcaceae bacterium | reverse complement strand
GCCGTGAAATTTTACAGGAACTGGCAGACGGAACGCTGCATGTTTTAGTGGGAACCCATGCGCTTCTGCAGGAAGATGTGGTGTTTGCCCATCTGGCCCTGGTGGTGACAGACGAACAGCACCGTTTCGGAGTGAACCAGCGTGCGGCGCTGGTGAATAAATCGGACTACGCACCGGACGTGCTGATCATGACAGCCACTCCCATTCCCCGCACGTTGGCGCTGACGGTCTACGGTGATGTGGAGACCTCCGTGATGCGGGGCATGCCGCCCGGGCGGAAAGCAGTGGAAACCTTATGTTACACCGGCGACATGCGGCAGAAAGTGTATGCCGGCATGGTGCGGCAGATTGAAGCGGGGCGGCAGGTGTATGTAGTCTGCGCTTCCATTGAAGAATCGGAAGCCATGGAAGGCATCCGCAGCGTGAACGATGTGTATGCGGAACTGAAAAAGACGTGGCTGAAGAGCATTCCCTGCGGCCTGCTCCACGGCAAGCTGAAACCGGCGGAAAAAGACGAGATTATGGAAGCCTTCGCGGCAGGGAAACTGAAATGCCTTGTGACCACGACGGTGATTGAAGTAGGCGTCAATGTGCCCAATGCCACCCTGATGATCGTGGAGAACGCCGACCGGTTCGGCCTGGCCCAGCTGCACCAGCTGCGGGGCCGGGTAGGCCGGGGCGACAAGCAGTCCTATTGCGTATTGCTGACAGACAATCAGGAGCAGGATAACCTGGCGCGCTTAACGGTGCTGCACAATTCCAACGACGGCTTTGAACTGGCCCAACGGGATCTGGAGCTGCGGGGCGCAGGGCAGCTGTTCGGCCTGCGGCAGCACGGCTTGCCGGATCTGCGGCTGGCTGATATACTGAGAGACACGGACGTGCTGCTGGCGGCCCGGAAAGACGCAATCCGGGTATTAGCACAGACGGAACTGCGGCAGGAGATGCTGAAAGGCGCCGCAAATCTGTTCGACAGCCGCTTTGCCGGAATTTTTAATTCGTAACGTTTCCTGAATGCAGAAGGCCAGCCCGCGTTTTGTGAAAAACGGTTTTTATTTTTTCCCTAAAACGTTGCAGCGTTTTGCAATGTTTCATTCCCTGTTGTAAATTAAAACAAGAAGGAAGACCTTACATGGCAGAAGAAAAAAAGAAGTGGTATCAGGACCCGGACGGGGTGACCAAGATTGCGGCCCTTGTGCTGCTGCTGGTGTTGCTGCTGTGCCTGCACCTGTTTGCCGGCGAAGTAGTGCACACGGCTGGGCGTCTGGCCGTCAGCGGTAACGTGAAAGCGCTGGCGGAATACCTGCGCTCTTTCGGTCACTGGGCCATTCTTATCAGCTTTTTTATAGATGTGCTGATCAACGCGGGCAGCGTCTTTCCCTCTATCTTTTTATCTACCGCTAACGGGCTGATTTTCGGTCTGCCTCTGGGCATCGCCGTTTCCTGGCTGGCGGAGACTACCGGCGTGGTGCTGAGTTTTCTGCTGATGCGTTTCTTCTTCCGTAACACAGCGGAAAAACTGATCCGTAAGGCCAACCGCCTGCAGGATATTGACAAGGCCAGTGAAAAGAACGGCATCATCTGGATGACCTTTGCCCGGGCGCTGCCGTATTTTCCTTCCGGCATCCTGACCGCCGTCGGCGCCCTGAGCCGCATGAGTACAAGGGACTACATCATCGCCAACCTGATCGGTAAATTTCCTTCCACCGCGCTGGAAGTGGTCATCGGACACGACGTGGTACACTTCCGGGAGAGCATGGCGCGCTTAACCGTTCTTGTAATCGTGGTGGCAGTGGTGTTCTATATTGGGAAGAAGAAGCTGTTTAAGGAAAAATAACGAAAAGCATTATACTGACAACATTTTGTTTTGTTAATTGCATGTGTGAAATGCTCCAACAATCCAAAAAACTGCACAAACTACAAAAAGTACATCAAAAGTACATCGCCTGCAATCTGCACGGTTGCAGGCTTTTTGTTATGTCAGTGTACGTAATGTACTTTTTTATTGGTGATTCTTAATAAAAAGAAAAATATATAGGGGATTGCACCAAAAAAAGTACACAAAGTACATTCGATATCTCTGCATCGGCACGGGGACTGGGTTTGTCCCGGTGCATTTTTTCAGCAGAAAATACATTTTGCTGCACGAAAGTGCATTGCAGGAAATCGTTGCCGCTTCCGCTTCATCGAACAATAACAGCGCAACTGGCTTCACATCTTCAGACAGAGATCCGGATAGCAGTAACCGCAGCCCCGGCGGACTTTCATCTTCCCGTGGCTCTGCATGGCTTCGGAAAAACGCTTGCGGTTCCATTTCACGTTGCCGCCAATAAGCAGCCATTTGTTGAAATCATCCATGGCCTTGGTGTGCTGCAAATAACCCAGACTGGGTTCCGTACGTTCATCCAGCTCCGGCGTGGGACCTTCCCCGTTGGTATAAAACGTACCGGCCAGCAGCGTGTCGACAGGGATGACCGCTTTGAAACCGCCCATGACCGCCGCAACGGTTTCAAAGAAGGTGCCCTTGCCGCAACCGCCGGGGCCGAAGGCAATGAGAAACTTCCCTTCTTCCATGCTGCCGGTGAGGCAGTAGCCCATGAATTTCTGCATCCAGCGGCGGACATCGGGGTCGGGGAGGATCGTGCTGACGGTTTCCTCCCATAAAGGGG
>DOSQ01000055.1 GCA_003512125.1 Acidaminococcaceae bacterium | reverse complement strand
TCATTCCCTGTGTTCAAATCCAGGCGCCGCCTCCAAATCATGTAAAGATAAACTGTACCGTTTAATCGGCCAAAGGGCCGGCGCGGTACAGTTTTTTATTATGAAAAAGCAGATAAAACTTTATTTGACGGACAATTTTCCTGTTTTTAAAAGTTGCCAAAAAAAAAAACTTAAATTACAGGTTGTAATTTATTCAAAAGTGTGATACGATTATAGCAACTTAAATAACAACATGTTATTAATTGGCGGCGACGTCTGTTACTTCCGGCAGACAGAAATGGGAGGAAAACCATGAAAAAGTTTTTATGCTTTGTATTAACAGTATTTTTTATTCTTGCTGTTATGGGCTGTGGCGGTGAGAAAAAAGCGGCTGCGCCTGCGCAGAAAGCTGTATCGGAAACGGTGCTTCGCGTAGGCACCAGCGCAAAATATCCGCCCTTTGAATATTACCAGAATGCATCCAAAGCGTTCATCGGCTTTGATGTCGACCTGATGCAGGGCGTGGCCAGGGAAATGGGCTACAACAGGGTGGAATTCGTGGATATGGAATTTAACAAACTGATTCCGTCCCTTAAAGAGGGGAAAGTGGATGCGGTTATTTCCTGCCTGGCGGTTACGGATGACCGCAGAAAAGAGGTAGATTTTACGCAGCCCTACCTGGTCAGTGGAAATGTAGCGGTTGGTTCCTCTGACACGGAAACCCGCAGTACAGGCGCCATGAAGGGCAAACGTATTGCAGTGGAGGCCGACAGTATTCACGCTAAACAAGCCAGGCAGTATTCCGGCACTGTCATTGAATGCGAAGGAGCGGAAGAAGCGTTAAAACTGATCATGGATAAGAAAGCAGATTTTGCCATCATGGACAATTATACAGCACGCTTTTTCATTACCCATTTTTATAACGGGAAGCTGAGCATAACGGCGGAACTGCAGGATGATACAGATAACCGCGTCGGTATTGCCGTTGCCAAAGGCAATAAGGAGTTGATGGATAAACTGAATACTGGCCTGCGGAAATACCGGGAGGACGCTGCGTATTACCAGATGAAGAACAATTACTTTGGCAAACTTCTATAGGCACAAAAATGAAATCAGCCAAAGCAGATATGATAAACCGTACGGTTCAGATACGTTTATTTGTCAGCATCCTGTATCCTGTATAATGAAAACGCCAAAATTTAACCGGATATGGTATAATAATTAAAAATAATGAAGGATGACGGTGCGATGGGTTTTATCAGGGCGCGGGGAGAAGAACAGAAAAAAATCAGGATACAGCAGATTGTAGACGCTGCGGCTATGCTTTATGAGGAAGTGGGCTATGACAAAGTCACGTTCTCGCAAATTGGCAGGAAACTGAGTTTTTCCCGACTGAATCTGTACAATTATTACCATTGCAAGGAAGATATTTTCCTTACCCTTTTGTTACAGGACAGGTGGAAGATGGTGGAAGACGCCAAGGAAACCTTTTCAGGAGCAGTGACAGATAGGGATGAGTTCTGCCTTGCCTGGGCTTCGCTGTTGCTGCGTCACCAGCGGATGCTGTCCCTGTTCAGTATTACGAATACGGTGATATTGCGGGATGCTTCTTCGGAAATGCACAGGCGATTCCGTATGGAGATGAGCCAGGCTTCTGATGAGCTGATCGCGTTGGCGCAGAAAATGTTTCCCCAGTTTACCCCGGAGCAGGCATACAATTTTGTGGAATGTGAAAGCAGTTATGCCCTGACGCTGTATCCGGCAAGCCTGGAATATAAAACAAGCCAGCATATAGATTTTTTCCCGGATGTAGGGCGGGGAACAAGGGATTTTGTTTCATTATACGTTCCGTTTCTGAAGATTTTGCTGAAAGGGTTGGAAAAATAAGTCGCCCGTACCAAAACACAATTGAAATATTATATGGCTGTTTTTAAAACTCTGACAGTTATATGAGCAGCAGCGATATAAATAAACTCCTCTGGAATTATCCGGAGGAGTTTATTGTTTTTCCGTATTCTATTTCTTCAGTGTGCGGTTCATGCTGCCGGTCTGATAACCGTCCATATCAAGTGTTACGTAGGAAAATCCAAGACCGTGGAGAGTGTCGGAAACCTGTCGGCGAACTTCAGGCGCAGCCAAACGGACGATCTCCTCCTGTCCTACCTCAATACGGGCCATGGTCCCGTGAATCCGTACGCGCAGCTGCTTAAAGCCCATGTCCAGTAAAAGCTGTTCTGCTTTATCGACCATGGTCAGCTTTTCGCGGGAAATTTCTTCTCCATAGACAAAACGGCTGGAAAGACAGGCGAATGACTGCTTGTTCCAGGTCTCCAGCCCCAGCTCTTTGGACAGCTGCCGGATTTCTTCTTTGTATAGCCCAACATACCGCAGCGGGCTGACCACATGAAGTTCAGCCACTGCCTGCAGTCCGGGACGGTAATCACCGTTATCGTCCATGTTGGAACCTTCGGCTACATAGGCAAGATGATTCTCCCGAGCGATGGTAATGATTTTCGTAAACAATTCGTGCTTGCACAGATAACAACGGTTGCCGGGATTATGTCGGAACCCTTCGATATCCAATTCTTCACTATCTACAATAAAGTGCCGGATTCCTTCTTTCCGGCAAAACGCTTCCGCTTCCCTCAGCTCCCTGACGGGGAAAGAGCAGGAACGGGCCGTGACAGCTACGGCTTTATCTCCCAGCACATCGTGGGCGACCTTTAACAGAAAGGTCGAGTCAACGCCGGAGGAAAATGCGATGGCAACACTGTTTAGATTTTTAAGATATGCTTTAAGCGCTAACAGCTTTTTAGCAGGTGTGATTGAATCCATGAGGTCGTTTCTCTCCTTTACCGAAACAAATATAGTAATCATATAGAATTAATATGAATACTATAGAAATTCTAACAGATATAAGGGATCTGTCAATATGCTTTTTATTTTAGGGCGGATTAAAAATTAATTCATATAATTCCTATTGACATACTATGAAATAAGTGCTAAAATCAGAATCACAAAATTTCGTAGTGCACAGCGGCATAGCCAGATGGTAAGGCAGAGGTCTGCAAAATCTTTGGCTACGGTTCAATTCCGGGTGCCGTCTGCAGCTATAGGATTTGTAATCTGGCTGTGAAAGGAAGGTTTACAGCTGAAAAAGTGGAGGGATTGTTATGAAAAAATTCGTACTGCTCATCAGTATTCTGGTATTGGCTGTTTCACTGGTGGGTTGCGGCGGCGATAATAAAAAAGCTGAAAAGACTGCCGCAAAAGAAATCAAAATCGGCGCGACGGCAGGTCCGCATGCGCAGGTCGTTGAGGCAGTGGCCAAAGAGGGGAAAAAGCATGGACTGAATATTAAGGTAATTGAGTTTTCTGATTATATTACACCTGATAAGGCGTTGGCTGACGGTGAAATTGATCTGGTCAGCTATCAGCACAAGCCTTTCATGGAGAATTTCAATAAACAAAACAAATCGGATCTGGTAGCTATCGGTAGAACAATTTTGATGCGGATGGGTATTTACAGTAATAAGTATAAGGATCTGAAGAATCTGCCGGAAAATGCCGTTATCGCGATTCCCAACGACCCGACGAACGGAGGCCGCGGTCTGGTTCTGCTGGAAAAAGCGGGCCTGATTAAATTAAAAGAAGGTGTCGGCTTCAAAGCGACGGCTAAAGATGTGGCAGAGAATCCGAAAAAGTTCCAGTTTAAGGAACTGGAAGCGGCTCAGCTTCCTCGCAGCCTCCCGGATGTGGACGCTGCTGTCATTACCATGAATTACGTAATGAGCGGCGGGCTTGATGTGCAGAAACAGGGCCTGTTCTGGGAAACGAAGGATGAACCGCTGGCGGTTATGATCCTGGCCGTAAAAGGTAAAGATAAAGATAACGTGACCTATCTGAAAATTGCGGAACTGTTCCGTTCTGAAGGCGTACGCAAATATATAGCAGATACCTTTAAGGGAACAATTGTACCGGCGGAATAATCATCGGGACAACAGAGAATCGCAATGATTCAGGCTTGTAATTGAGGACTTCAGATGGCGTCGCATGTAATTGAAAATCTGTTGCTGCAGGACAACTTTGGAACAGATGAAATGAGAATGGCCTGAATTGAAAAAACGATTACAGAAGTAGCTTGATGTAGAACGGGCGTTAGCTGAAGCTGAAGGCAAGCTGGAAGTGATGGAGGATGACTATGCAGAAAGAAAAAATTACAAAGCTGACGCTGGCAGGTATGTTTGCGGCCATGGCGTTTATCTGCTTCGTGTATCTGCGTATTGAGATTCCTATGGGGCTGGGGCTTACCGGCAAAGTTTATATTGGGCATACTTTCATCATTCTTTCTGCGATTTTATTAGGCGCAAAATTCGGCGCGCTGACAGGCGCGGTAGGTCTTTCGCTGGCCGATATCCTGGCTGGCTATGTAACGTCCGCGCCGCCAACATTTTTGGCGAAATTTATATTGGGTGCCGCAACAGCGTTTTTTGCGCGGCAGTTTTTTGCTGTCAGACAGCGTGATACAGCAGGACGGGAAGTGACCGCAGTGTTGCTTGCGGGCATTGCCGGTTCGCTGATCAATGTTATAACAGAACCGTTGATCCGGTATGTCTTTAAATATTACCTGCTGGGCTACGACCAGCATATCGCTTATGTCCGTGCAATGAACTGTGCGGTTTCCATGCTGGTAAGCGCGGTTCCTTCCGTAGCAGTAGCGACGTTATTGTACCGGGTTCTGAAACCCGTGTTTAGGGGAAAGCTTGCCTGGATGCAATGAAAACGGGAAATACGTTTAAATGCAGTAGTTATTTAGAATATGAAGTTATGGAAATTGGAAGAGCTATTGCCGATGCTAAAGAAATATTTTATCGGCTGCACAGGCATCCGGAGCTGTTCTGACAGGAGTTTACGACTACAGTGTATATAAAGCAGGTCTTGTCAGACAATGATATTCCGGTTTATCCTCTGCCATTAAATACTGGTCTTGTCGCACATTTGGGATGCGGTAAACCTGTGGTCGCGTTTCGTTGTGATATTGACGCTCTCCCCATGACGGAGGAAAGCGGCTTGGCGTATGCTTCGGAATATCCGGGCAGGATGCACGCCTGCGGACATGATTTTCATACGGCATCCTTGTTAGGCATCGCGCTGACGTTACGGAATTGTTTGCCACTGCAGGGGATGGTTAAGCTGATTTTCCAGCCGGCAGAAGAAAATATGGCCGGAGCTCGCCAAATTCTGCAAACAGGAATACTGGATGATGTGGAGGTGATTTTTGGATTGCACTGTTGTGCGGCATATCCGAAAGGAACAGTTATATCGCGTCCCGGTTTTATGAATGGACCAGTTGATGAATTCCATATTGATTTTTATGGGAACGGTGCCCATGCTTGCCGACCGCATCAGTCTGCCGATTCAATTATTATGATTGATAGTTTTGTTCAGGAGGCGCAGACAACTGTTAGCCGGAATACTGCCCCGTTTCATCCTGTGGTTGTAGGAATTACTCGCATTGGATCAGGTACAGTAAAAGCAGCTAAAGCAATGGGAGCCAATTATTTCCAGATTATCTGGTACTTTATCCTGCCGGAAGCCAAAAGTTCCATGATACTATCTATTACCATTGGAACAATCTCTCTGATTTCAGCTACGGCTCAGGCAGGAACCATCGGTGCAGGCGGAATTGGCGATATGGCGCTGAAATATGGATACGAACGGATGGATGTGCCGTTATGCTCGCGACATTCGTTATCTTGGTAGTAATTGTACAGTCAGTACAAACGCTGGGGAACTATTTTGCGAAGCGGGCACGTAATCATTAGCAGTTCAAGACAGAAACCGATGTAATAATTAGAAAATAAAGTGCTTTACAGGAAATCTGCCGGACTGGCATTTTGAGGAGGCAACTTATGGATTTTTCAACGTTATGTATTCACGGCGGTTACCAGCCGGACTGTACGGGGAGCGTCAGCGCTCCGATTTATACATCAACAGCCTATGCCCATCCCGGTGTGCAACAGAGCACCGGGTATGATTACATCCGCACGCAGAACCCGACGCGGGAGAGCGTGGAACGCTGCCTGGCAGCATTGGAGGGTGGTACGAACGGCTTTGCGTTTGCCTCCGGTATGGCGGCCCTGGCCTGCCTGCTGGAACTGTTCCAACCGGGGGATCATGTTATCGTTACTGCCGACTTATACGGCGGCTCGATCCGTCTTTTCAATGCAGTATCCCGGAAAAACGGACTGACCTATACGGAAGTGGATACCGGCGATCTGGAAGCTGTGGAAAAAGCGTATCGGCCTGACACAAAAGCCGTATATATTGAAACGCCGTCCAATCCTACCATGCAGATTACAAATCTTCGCGCAATCAGCGAATGGGCGCATGCCAAAAACCTGAAAGTGATTGTGGATAACACATTCCTGACCCCGTATTTCCAGAAACCGCTGCTGCTTGGCGCGGATATCGTCCTGCACAGCGGTACCAAATATCTGGGAGGCCACAACGACCTGCTGGCGGGAATTCTGGTGACGAAAAATGAGGAAGATACGGCAAAGATCAAATTTCTGCAGAATACCATAGGGGCGGTATTATCTCCCTTTGACAGCTGGCTGTTGCTGCGGGGGCTGAAAACGCTGCCGCTACGGATGGAACGGCATGCAGCTTCGGCATTGCAGATTGCAAAATGGCTGAAGCAGCAGCCGCAGGTAAAAGAAGTGTTTTATCCGGGATTGGAGGATTCGCCCCGTTATGATGCAAATGGAAAACAGGTAAGCGGCTTCGGCGGTATGATTTCCTTTGAAGCAGAGTCGGAAGTATTTGCCCGCAGCGTGCTCTCAAAATTGAAGCTGGTTCTGTTTGCGGAAAGTCTGGGAGGAACGGAATCCCTGCTGACCTATCCACTGTTGCAGACCCATTCCGATGTACCCCGTGAGGAAGCGCTGGCAAAAGGCATCAATGAGCGTTTTTTGCGTCTGTCTGTAGGGCTGGAGGCGCCGGAAGACATCATTGCGGACCTGAAGCAGGCCTTTGCCGCTGCTGCGCAGGAAGCCGAACAGTAGATACATGGAGGACTCATTCAATGGATTTTGATGAAATCATCGACCGTCACAATACCGACTGCCTGAAATTCGATGCTGCGGTTCGGCGCGGGTATCCGGAGGATATTTTGCCGCTCTGGGTGGCGGATATGGATTTTCCCGTTGCCCAGCCTGTCATAGAGGCGATACAAAAACGGACGGCCCACGGTATTTTCGGTTACAGCGAACCGAATCCGGTGCGGTTCTATCATGTATTGGAGCAGTGGTTCCGGGAAAAGCATCACTGGCAGATACAAAAGGACTGGCTTTTGCAGACGCCGGGCGTGGTGTTTGCGCTGGCCATGGCGGTCAAAGCGTTCACGGATCCAGGCGATGCCGTGCTGATCCAGCAGCCGGTGTATTATCCGTTCAGCGAAGTGATTCTGGATAACGGCCGCCGCAGGGTGAGCAGCGATCTGGTCCTGAAGGACGGGCACTATGAAATTGACTTTACGGATTTTGAACAAAAAATCATAGCGAATCAGGTGAAACTGTTCCTGATGTGCAGTCCCCACAATCCGGCAGGAAGGGTCTGGACCCGGGAAGAACTGGAAACGGTTGCCGGTATCTGCCATAAACATAATGTGATTGTGGTGGCAGACGAAATTCATGAAGATTTCGTCTGGACGGAACGGCCGCATATCCCGTATGCTACTTTGGGCGAAACATTCGCGCAGCAAACAGTAATTTGTACCGCACCCAGCAAGACTTTTAATCTGGCAGGATTGCAGGTTTCCAACATTTTTATTCCCAACTATGAACTGCGCAGGAAGGTCAAACATGAAATCAACGCGGCGGGTTACAGCCAGCTGAACACGCTGGGGCTGGTTGCCTGTGAAGCGGCGTATCAGTATGGGCTTCCCTGGCTGGAGGAGGTAAAGCAGTATCTGCGTGAGAACATAAACTTTACCAGGGC
>DOSQ01000198.1 GCA_003512125.1 Acidaminococcaceae bacterium | reverse complement strand
AAATACCTGCGCCGCCTGTCGGAAGTGGCCGGCGTGGATCTGGGCATCGTATCCGTAGGCCCTAACCGGGAACAGACTATTGTGCTGAAGGAATTGATTTAACGTCTGCGTCTGTGATACGAAACGCTGTATCGCCAAAAGTTGTATCGTTAGAGTGAAAGCAAAACTCCCCGACAGATTGCCGGGGAGTTTTTAAAAGGTGAGTGACTATGAATAAAATTGTATTAGCCTATAATTTTAAACCGGAACGTCTGCAGCAGCTGCGGCAGGTCTGCCTGATCTTAAAAGCAAACTGCAAAGCCGTGCCTCTGGAACAGTTTGACGATGCCGTGGGCTTTGTGGCCGGTGTGAAGGACTGCCCGCAAAAGGCAGTGAATCCGCCGGAAAATCAGGAAGACAAGCTGGCCGAAACGCTGGAGGAAGCGGCAAAGAAAGCAGGGGAAGACCCGGACGTTGTGAAAAAAGCAGCCATTCAGTTGATGATGGAGGCTTCGCAGAAAGAAATGGTTTTTCTGTGCGGCTTTGACATGAATGCGGTTAATAAATTTCTTGCCGCGATGAAGCGGAGCAAGTTAAAAGAAATTGAGCTGAAAGCCGCGCTTACCCCGACAAACCAACACTGGAGCGGACGGCACCTGTTGCAGGAAATTGCGGCAGAGCATGTGTATATGAAGCAGTACAGGAAGAGTATGCATAAGTAAAACTGATAAAACATAATAAAACGGATAAAATATAAAATAATTAAGATAAGTACTTGACAAGGTGGAAAGAATTTGGTACCATAACTACGCTGAACTTTAAAAAATAACGTAAGTGTCTGAAAGAAAGGATACGAACTAAAAAGACTTCGGATAAGAAACATCGGTAGCGTGTGATTTCAGGAAATGTTCCTGTTTTCACAGGACTGGAGCGTTGAATGGGATTACGGTCTCTGTTCCGCGAAGCAGAAGTGCTTTGCGGCAGAAGCGTAAACCCATAAAATCAAACTCCTGAACCTAGCAACAGGACAAGTGTACCTGTTTGGCTCTACGATGTTTTGGATCCGAAGTCTTTTTCGTTGCAGGGCCGGACTTTGAACCTTGAAATAATTCTTGCTAAAGTAAATTTCCCCAATCTTTCCATGAGATATATGACGTGCCGTTGATGTTCATGCTGATATCGCCAAGATAAAAGACCGCATTTCTTGCGTTTTTGTCTTGGCGCAGTTCAAGATATTTTTTTGTATTGGCAGCAAGTTTGGATTCCGGGGCGTTGTTACTTTTAATTTCAATGGCGAAGGTATGTTTCCAGTCCGCGATGGTATCCACTTCAAAGCCTCTGTCGTCGCGGAAAAAAGTCAGGTTTGCTTTTTTGCCCTGGTTCAGGCGCTGCTTAAGCAGTTCTGCTATGGCAAAAGTTTCGACAACGGCTCCTTTGTAACGGCTGAGCAGCAATTCTTCTTTTGATTCAAGGCGTAACAGGTGGCACAAAAGTCCTGAGTCAATAAAATACAATTTTGGCGTTTTTACGATATTTTTACCAAGATTATTTGTGTCCGGTTCCAGAAAATGAATGATAAAAGAGGTTTCTAAAATCGAAAGCCATGTTTTTATGGTTGGCGCGGAAACACCCACATCCCTGGCAATGCTGTCCATGGAAAGAAGTTGGCCGCTGCGCAGGGCGCAGATTTGGATAAATTTTTTAAATGTAGAGAGATTGCCCGGATTGATCTGATCCCGGACGTCAAGATCCAGATACGTATCAATGTAGCTTTCGTACCAGTCCTCGGGAATAAAACGTTTTTCTTTGTCGTGTAGCGGGGGATACTGGCCGCCGAAGATGAGGTCATACGGATTATCGGAAAGAACATTTGCTGCTTTCAATTCTTTTACAGAAAAAGGGAGCAACTTTAAGAATGCAGCTCTGCCGGCCAAACTGTCTGTCATGTTTTCACGGAGCCGGAACTGGCTGGAACCGGTTACGATAAATTTCCCCGGTACGGTTTTAGTGCTGTCAACATGTAATTTGAGCGCGTCAAAGATGTCAGGAACTTTTTGTGCTTCGTCAATAATTGCGCCATCCGGAAAGGCGGAAATAAAATCCTGCGGATTGGATGCGGCGAGTTCCCGCATAGTACGGTCATCGAAGGTGACATACTTTTTTTGAGGGAAGGTTGCTTTTGCCAGTGTTGACTTTCCGCTTTGCCGCGGCCCGGTAACGCCTACTACGGGAAATTGGGAAGCGAGGCGAAGCAATGATTCTTTGGCAATTCGTTCTATCATCGGAAGATCTCCCTTACGTAACAATTGGTTTTTGCTTACGTCAATCCAAAGTTTATCATATGAAAAATCCAAAGTCAAGGTAGCGATAAATCTAAAGTTTCATATTAGGGAAATCTAAAGTTTTAAAATGAGATGGGATTTGGCAACCATTTCAGGATGAAATATCGTCAAAAGGAGCTTTTAGTAATAATGATTCGTGTAAAATAATAACTTTACTTTATCCCAATTACTCCCACCTCGGTATAAATCATGCCATGTTTGCCACGGTCAGACCGCATGAGCGAGATACGCTCCACCGGCATGGAAACCTTTTCAATATGGATTCCTGGCATCGTTCCGACGGCTTTACGGATCAGCGTGATGTGGGGTGAAAAACGTTTCCGGTCAAACGGAATATCATGATCGGCCAACGCGTGGCGGATGCGGCGTACCACGGCAGCCAGCGGCGCCGATTCATCCATGCCGGCCCACCACAGGTCACGGAAACACCCCATACCTGAAAGGGATAGAGTAAATGGAGAAAAGGATACGGAAGAAAGCGCGTCCATCACTGGCTCTTTGTCCGGGTATTCCCCGATAAAGGCCAGGGTAAGGTGCATATTTTCCCTGG
>DOSQ01000068.1 GCA_003512125.1 Acidaminococcaceae bacterium | reverse complement strand
GACCTGAAGGATGAATGAGGATTTTCAGTGGTTATGCGAGGAAGGCAAGGCGAGCGACGGGAGATCATACTGGCGTATATCGACCGAGTGAGCCGCGGCCTGACGAAGCAGAAGCCTGAAAAGACCATTCAGAAGATCCGGTGACGATGGCTGAGAGGCACCACCTGTTCCCATCCCGAACACAGCAGTTAAGCTCTCACGCGTCGAAAGTACTTGGCTGGAAGCGGCCCGGGAGGATAGATTGTTGCCGGTTAAGACAGAAGCCCCCGCACAACACGTGCGGGGGCTTTTTGAGTGTATATAATTATTACTTTAAAAATAGGAAGATCAGGCTTTTATTATATCTTTCTTCAATGTTTTTTGATATAATATGTACAGTGGATAAATCTGTGCGTAAGGGGTTGATTCTATGCAAAGAACAGAATGCCTGGCTATGATATTGGCAGGCGGGAAGGGAAGCCGTCTGGGCGTCCTGACAAAAAATGTGGCGAAACCGGCGGTGCTGTTTGGCGGGAAGTACCGGATCATTGATTTTACACTGAGCAACTGCCGTAACTCATGTATCAATACCGTAGGTATCCTGACACAATACCAACCGTTGGAACTGAACTGGTATATCGGCAACGGCAGCAGCTGGGATTTGGATTCCGAACATGGGGGAGCATTTATTCTGCCGCCGTATATGAATGATAAAGACTCTTCAAACTGGTATCAGGGGACGGCCGATGCCATTTATCAGAATCTGAATTTCATGGATATGATTGATCCTAAATATGTACTTGTCCTTTCAGGGGATCATATCTATTCCATGGATTATGCAAAAATGCTGGCTTTCCATAAAAAACATAAAGCCAAAGCTACGGTAAGCACGATTCAGGTGCCGTTATCAGAAGCTTCCCGGTTTGGTATCATGAATACGGATTCGAATCTGCGGATTAGGGAATTTGAAGAAAAACCGGCTCATCCAAAAAGTACGTTAGCGTCTATGGGGATTTATATTTTTGATAAAGCTGTATTAAAAAAATATCTTATGGAAGACGCAAAACGAAATGATTCGGATCATGATTTTGGAAAAAATGTGATTCCTGCCATGCTGGCTGACGAACTGCCGGTTTATGCCTATCCCTTTGAGGGATATTGGAAGGATGTGGGCACGTTTGAAAGTTTATGGCAGGCAAATATGGACCTGCTGGCCGATGATCCGCCCTTGAATCTGAATAATCCGAACTGGCGGATTTATGCAGGTAACCATTCCTTCCCCCCGCATTATGTTGGGGCGAACGCACAGTTGTACAGTTCACTGGTAGGGGAAGGCGCAGCAATTTGCGGTAAGGTCTCCCATTCCGTCATTTTTTATAATGTAGTAGTGGAAGAAGGGGCCAAGGTTACGAATTCCGTTATCATGCCGGGAACAGTTGTGGAAAAAAATGCAGTCATTGACCGGGCGATTATCGGGGAACGGTGTCGCATCTGTGCCGGCGTACAGATCCAGGGTTCCAATACCGAAGTAGCCGTTTATGGAAACGATGAAACAGTAAAAGCAGATGCAAAAGGAAAGGGGGGCAAAATAAAATGACGGACATTTTAGGTTTGATTAATTTACAGTGCCCCAATACGATGAAGGAACTGAGCGCAAAACGGCCATTAGCTTCTGAACCTTTCGGCGCCAAATTCCGCCTGATGGACTTTGCACTGAGTAATATGGTCAATGCGGGGATTAATACGGTTGGCCTGATTTTGCCGTTCCACTCCCGTTCCGTACTAGACCACGTACGTTCCGCAAAAGAATGGAATCTGGCACGTAAGCAGAATGGCTTGTATTATCTGCCGATGGATGAGGAAGAAGAACTCCTGCATCCGCAGGGAGGCGACATTTACAGTTACTTTAAGAACCTGCGCTATGTGGAAGCCGGACAGTGCAGATATTTGCTGCTTTCCGGCTGTGATGTGGTGGCCAACATTGATTACGAGGAGGTCATGCACTTCCACCGCAAGCATAATGCGAACATCACTCTGGTATATAAGAAGCAGGAAGAGGATTGCCCGGGTGAAGGCTATGTTCTCAAGACAACGGCTAACGGACATGTTATCGGTATGCAAAAGGCCGCAAACGTAAAAAAAGATGAAAACCTGTTTTTAGGTGCCGTATTAATAGACAGCGAGTTGTTCCTTCGGATGATCCGGCGGGCCAACTTTGGGGGGAAATGGAAATTTTTTGATGAAGTGCTGGCAGACAATGTGGAAAACCTGCGTATTTTCGGTTTTCCTTTTAAAGGCTATGCCAAACGGATCAATTCCATTGACAGTTATTTCCAGTCCAGCATGGATATGCTGAAGCAGGAGAATTGGCGGGAGATTTTCCACCAGGATAATCGGATCTATACAAAAATTAAGGATGAAGCGCCGGCAAAATATATGGAAGAGGCGCGCGTCACCAATTCCCTGGTGGCGAATGGCTGTATCATTGAGGGAACAGTGGAAAACAGTATCCTGTTCCGCAAAGTGCGGGTAGGCCGGAATGCCGTGATCCGCAACAGCATCATCATGCAGAACACCAATGTGGGAGAAGACGCGATATTGGATTATGTTATCTGTGACAAAGACAGGGATATCCAGCCAGAGGCGGTATTAGAAGGAACAAAAAAGGAGCCGTTGTGTATCATTAAACACGAGGTACGGTAATTATCAGGCTATGCGAATTTGGAAAACTAAAAAAGAGTTTAAAAATTTATTTATTGAAAAGGCGGAAGTTTTATTTGAAAAACCTGTAAAAGAATTATCCCGTAAGGAGGTGTATCAGATCCTTGCCACCATGATCAAAGATCTGGTGAGTGAAGACTGGATCCAGACGGAAAAGGTTTATAATCATAAAAGAGCCCGCCAGGTTTACTATTTTTCCATTGAATTTTTATTAGGCCGTTTGCTGAATACAAACCTGCTGAATTGCGGCATGGAAAAATTGTGCCGCGAGGCTTTACGGGATTTTGGCTTCGATCTGGATGATATTTTTCCCGAAGAGCCGGATCCCGGTTTAGGCAACGGTGGGTTAGGACGTCTGGCTGCCTGCTTTATTGATTCTCTGGCGGCATTGCAGCTGCCGGGGCATGGATGCAGCATCCGTTACCAATACGGCCTGTTTGATCAGCGTATCATCGACGGGCAGCAGGTGGAGCTGCCGGATGCCTGGCTGCGTAACGGTTTCCCCTGGGAAATTCGGAAATCAGATAAAGCGGTGGATGTCCGTTTTGGCGGGCAGGCCTACATGCGTCCCGGAAGGGGGGGGACGCTGGTTTGCGTACATGAGCATTACAATACTGTACGGGCCGTACCGTATGATGTTCCCGTTCTGGGTTATCAGAACCGTACGGTGAATACACTGCGTCTGTGGAAGGCAGAGTACACGCGGGAAGGTATGTATGGCCAGCTGCGTTACGGCGATTACCGGCGTGCGTTGCATTATAAAGATCTGACCCAGCAGATATCCCGTTTCCTGTATCCGGACGATTCCACGTATGAAGGCCGCAAGCTGCGGCTGATGCAGGAGTACTTTTTCGTTTCTGCCGGTCTGCAGAGTATTATGCGGCATTTCAAGAAGCATTACGGTTCGCCAAAGGATTTTGATAAATACATTGCCCTTCATATTAATGACACCCATCCGGCCCTGATTATTCCTGAACTGATGCGTATTTTACTGGATGAAGAGGGCATGAAATGGGAAGATGCCTGGCGCATTACCACAAATGCTGTTGCCTATACCAACCATACCATTATGCCGGAGGCGCTGGAACGATGGTCCATACCCATGTTCCAGGAACTGCTGCCACGCATCTTCCTGATTGTTGACGAAATTAACAGGCGCTGGCTGGAAGCCGTGCGGCAACGGTTCCCCGGACGGGATGATGTTGCCAGGGATGTGGCAATTCTCTGGAATAACCAGGTGCATATGGCAAGTCTGGCGGTAGTTGGCAGCCATAGCATAAACGGTGTGGCAAAACTCCATTCAGAAATCCTAAAGAATAATACCCTGAAGCCTTTTTATACCTGGTTCCCGGAACGGTTCAACAACAAGACCAACGGTGTGACCCACCGCCGCTGGCTCATAGAATCCAATCCCCAGTTAACGGAACTGATCTGTGATACTATTGGGAATGACTGGATTCATGCGCCGGAAAAACTGCTGGCCCTTGAGCCATTTGGAAACAATAAATCGT
>DOSQ01000065.1 GCA_003512125.1 Acidaminococcaceae bacterium | reverse complement strand
TAAAGAAGAAAGTCGGAAAACATAACTGATGGGAATATAAAAAATAAGGCCGGTCAATGTGTCTAAATTACGTAAACACATTGATCGGCATTTTTGTATGAGAAGGGGATTACAGGAAAAATACATGCTGAAGGCAGCCGGGTTCTTACGACCGGCTCGCCTTCCATTCCGAGATCGTGAACACGATCAGGGCCAGCCAGATAAACGCGAAGGTGAACAGCTGAGTTGTGCCAAAAGGTTCGTTGAAAAAGAAAATTCCCAGAAGGAGAGTCATGGAAGGGCTGATGTACTGGAAGAAGCCAAGCACGTTCAGGGGCAAAAGGTTGGCACCGTAAGAAAACAGAATCAGCGGTACTGCGGTGGCAATCCCGCAGCCGGCGAGGAGCAAGCTGAGGAGTGGCGTTGCCGGGCCGAAATGGGCGGTGCCGGTAGCCGTAAGGTTTGCCACATAATAAAACGCAAAGGGAAAAAGCAACAGTGTTTCCAATGTAATACTGGTAAAGGGATTCAACTTCAGCATCTTCTTTAACGCGCCGTAGCTGCCAAAAGTGAGGGCCAAAGCTACAGATACCCAGGGCAGCTTGCCTATCTGCCAGGTCATCAGAAAAATACCGGTGGCGGCCAGGACGATGCTGAGTTTTTTAGGCGCCGACAGAGTCTCGCCGAAAATCGCCACGCCGAAGAGTACGTTTACCAGCGGGTTGATATAGTACCCGATACTGGTCTCGATGACATGATTGTGATTGACGGCCCAGATATAGGTGAGCCAGTTCACGCTTATGATAACAGCGGCAGCCACCAGCAGGGTGCCGCGCTTTTTGTTCTGCCACAGTTCGCGGCAGTCCTTTTTTAACAGATCCAACCGCCGGGTTACGACCAGTACGATCAGCATAAAGACCACCGACCAGAGAACACGGTGGGCCAGTATTTCGTTGGCCTCCGCCTCTGCCAGCATGTGCCAGTACAGGGGCAGGATACCCCAGAGGGCGTAACAGCCGAAGGCCGCCAGATAACCGAAATGTTTGTTTTGCTGCATGGATATCCTTCTTTCGGATAGAGAATTCTATCTAATCATACTATCTCATTGATTTTTTTGCAATGTTTGTTGTCAATTTCTCCGGATTTATTATATAATATATCTATTATACAACGCATTCGTAGTTATACAGGCATTTGCATATTCAGAATTTACAGATTGGAGTGTTACAACTTGACAGAAGAAATAAAGCAGGAAGTACAGAAACCGGAAAAGAAAAAGAGTATCCTCAGCGGTATCCAGCCTACGGGTGTGTTTACGCTGGGCAATTATATTGGCGCGGTGCGCAATTGGCAGCAGCTGCAGGAAGATTATCAGTGTGCGTATTTTATTGCGGACCTGCATTCTTTAACAGTGCGGCAGGAAGCGGCAAAACTGCGTAAACAGAGCCTTGAAGCGTTTGCCCTGCTGCTGGCCTGCGGAATTGATCCGCAGAAGAGCCTGCTGTTCATTCAGAGCCATGTCCATAATCATGCGGAATTGGGCTGGATCCTGGCATGCAATTCCCTGTTCGGGGAACTGTCCCGTATGACCCAGTTTAAGGATAAATCAGCAAAACATGCAGACAACATTAACGCCGGGTTGTTTACGTATCCGTCGCTGATGGCTGCGGATATTCTGTTGTATCAGGCAGACTACGTACCTGTGGGAGCTGATCAGACGCAGCATCTTGAATTTACCCGTAACGTAGCCCAGCGTTTTAATAACCTGTACGGTAATACCTTTAAGCTTCCGGAAGCCTATCTGCCGCCGGAGGGGGCCAAGATTATGTCCCTGCAGGAACCGTCTAAGAAAATGTCCAAATCGGACACGAATCCGAAAGCATTCATTTCCATACTGGACGACCACGATACCATTATCCGCAAATTCCGCAGTGCCGTTACTGACAGCGAAGCCAAGGTCATGTTCAAAGAAGGGAAAGACGGGATCAATAATCTGATGACCATTTATTCTGTTGTGACCGGCAGGAGCTACGAACAGATTGAAGACGAATTCACGGGAAAAGGTTACGGTGATTTCAAACTGGCAGTTGGGGAAGCGGTATCTGAAGAACTGCGCCCGGTACGGGAAAACTTTGCCCGCCTGATGAAAGACAAGGCGTATTTGGAAGAAACCTACAAGGCCGGTGCAGAAACAGCGCAGCGCATTTCGGACCGGACCCTGACAAAGGTGAAGAAAAAAGTGGGCCTGCTGGCCAGCCCGTTTTAATAACAGTGTGAAACAAACAGGAAATCATAGATTAATCAGCGTTTCCTGTGTCTGATAAGATGAAAAACGAAAATTGAATCTTATGTACTTGAAGGAAGAGAGCAGCCTTACCAGGCTGTTCTTTTTTATGGGGGTAACCGGATTCATTAGCTTTCGGATCAGAGGAGAATATTTATAATAGCTTGTAAAGAAAAAAGCAGAATGATTAAAAACCATTCTGCTTTTGGATAAAAAATGATGTACTTAACTGTTCTGACTTTTCTGTTCTGCCTTCTGACGTTTCTTCTGCAGGAAGAGTACCAACGCCAGCACGGCGATACCGATGATGTCGGTCTCAACGCCAGGCTTCATCAGTAACAGGGCACCGGCAGCCGCAATGATCCGGAGCCAGGCTGGCATAAAGGTGAAAATGTAGCCTTCGACTGCAGTACCGATCAGGAATACGCCCACGCAGGCGGTACCGGCCGTCAGCAGGCCTTCTGCCAGGGTGGTATTAATCAACATCAGCTGTGGCGAATACACAAACATGAACGGGACGATAAACCCGGCAATGGCCAGTTTGACCGAAGCTACACCTGTCATCATGGGATTGCCTCCGGAAAGACCGGCGGCAGCGAAAGAAGCCAGAGCGACCGGCGGGGTCAGGTTGGCGAACATGGCGTAGTAGAAGGAGAACATGTGAGCAGCACCTGCCGGGATGTTCAGTTTTGCCAAAGCCGGAGCTGCAATAGTCGCTGTAATAATATAGGCCGGAATAGAGGGAAGGCCCATGCCAAGGATCATACAGGTGATCATGGTGAAAATCAGGGTAAAGAGGATGCTGGTTTTACCGAGGGAGATGATGGTGTTGGCCATGGTAAGCCCGAACCCGGTCTTGGAGCATACGCCGATGATAATGCCCACGCAGGCGCAGGCAACGGCTACAGAAACCGTCTGCTTGGCGCCGTCAGCGAGGGCGTCAAGCAAATCCTTCAGGGACATGCGGGTCTCTTTCCGGATAAAGGAAACCAGAATTGTAACCACGATGGTCAGCACCGCGGAGAAAATAACGGTCGTACCGGAAAAGAACAACATGTACAGCAGGAAGAAAACGGGAATCAGCAGATGGCTGCGCTTCGCCATAACGTCACCGGTCTTGGGCAGTTTGTCCTTGGGCAGGCCGGTAAGGCCGTCCTTACAGGCGCGCAGGTGTACCTGGATGATGATGCTCAGGTAGTACAGCAGTGCGGGGATGGCAGCCCAGGTGATGATGTTGGAGTAGGGCACGCTGATCATTTCAGCCATGATGAAGGCTGCGGCGCCCATGATAGGCGGCAACAACTGTCCACCTACGGAAGCCGAGGCTTCCACCGCACCGGCAAACTCTTTGGAGTAGCCGGTTTTTTTCATCAGCGGGATGGTGAAGGCACCGGTGGTTACCACGTTAGCTACAGCGGAACCGTTGATGGAGCCCAGAAAGCCGGAGGCGATGACCGCGACCTTAGCAGGACCGCCTTTCGTGTGTCCTGCCAGGGCCAGCGCAATATCATTGAAGAACTGGCCCATACCGCATTTGTGCATGACAGTGCCGAACAGGATGAACAGGAAAATGTAGCTGGCGGCGACGCTGACTGATGTGCCGTATATACCTTCCGTGTTGGCGAAGAAATGATTGGACAGAGAAGGCCAGTCGTAGCCCCGGTGCATGAACATGCCGGGAAATTCACGGCCGAAGAGTCCGTATACAATAAAGACCAAGGACAGGATTGTCAGGGCATTGCCCGTGACCCGGCGTGAACATTCCAGAACCAGCACTACCAGCAACGTGGCCATGAACAAGTCTGTCTGGTTCGGGTTGCCGGCCCGTTCCACTACGCCCAGATAATCGTGCCAGATGTAAAAGGGAACAGTGAAACAAAGTAACGCCAGAATCCAGTCAATTATAGAAGGCTTGGAGTGGTCGCTGCTTTTGAAGCAGGGGTACATCAAAAAGCCCATGGCGGTAATCATCGCTACGTGAAGGGAACGGTGTACCAGCGTTACCGGAGGTCCGAAAGATGCGGTGTACAGATGGTAACCGGAAACCAGCAGGCAGAGGATGTAAAAGAATTTCGCCATCTTGCCGGTAAATTTGCGGGTGGCGGATTCCTTGTCCAGTTTCTTTACAATCTCCTGTGACTTGGCTTCCAGTTCCTGCTGGGTCTTTTTGTCTAAAAATTCATGTTCATTTGTAGTCGTTTCGTTAGTATTATTGATGTTTTTCTCTTCCATCAAAATACCTCCTTTTCACGATTGCCAGATTGACCCGCGTATGCTCGGGAAGGGTTGCCCCCTGGGCGATGAGCCGGTCGTTAAGCTTAATGTCGCGGGTGGCAAAATGTGAATTGATCCAGGTAAACTCATGGAAAACCTGGTTGATATTGCCCATATAGATCATGCCGTCTTTGATCCAGACTTTGGTTCCCTTGTTCTCGGGAATGCCGGCCCCAAAGGCGGGGAAGGCGATTGTGTCCAGAATCAGATCATGATTGGCGTCAATGTGGTAGTATTCATGCCAGGGGATTTTCTCCCATGAATGAATCCAGCCAAAGAAAAGCTTGTCGCCCTCTTTGGCTGGTACTTCAACATAAATTTCTTTGGTCTGGTAATCATAGATCCGGAGCACGGTCTGTGCAGAATATTCATTGAACACAAACAAAGAAGCGAGAACAAGAAAAAATACGGCGAGCAGCTTTATGTATTTTTTCTTCATTTCATTTATTATTTCAGGATGCCTTTATCCTTATAGAATTTCTCTGCGCCCGGATGGAGCTGTACGGAGGTGCCTTTCAGGCCGCGCAGCGCGGTATCCAGTTTGATTTCCCGTTTGGCGGTTGCATGGGATGCGCCAATGGTAGCCAGGCCTTTTTCGGAGTAGAAGCCATCCAGAAGGTCATATACTACTGCGTCCGGTAATTTCTTGGAAACCAACATGATGTTCATAACGGCTGCGGTGGTGGTGTCCGCATCAGTTCCGTAGGTAGCTTTCGGAATCTTCCATTCAACGTAGAACGGATATTTTTTGGTCAGGTTCTGTAATGCTTCGCCTTCTACCGGGACGAATACGATTTTCTTGGTGGTGCCCAGTTCTTTAATGGTAGCGTTGCCCAGACCGGAGGTTACGAACGCAACATCGCACTGGCCGTTCTTCATCTGGTCGATGGCTTCGCCGTAAGACAGGTAGTCGACTTTGGCGTCTTTGTAGGTCATGCCGTTGGCTTCAAAGATCATGCGGGCATTCAGTTCTACACCGGAATTCGGTGCGCCTACGCCGACTCTCTTGCCTTTGATATCTTTAAAGGATTTGATGCCGGAATCAGAAGTAGTAACAATCTGTACCACGTTCGGCCACAGGCCCATCATGGCACGCAGGTCGGTAGCTTTCGGTTTGCCTTCGTAAGCGCCGAAACCTTCCACGGCCTGGATAACAGAGTCAGACATGGCAATGGCCAGTTCGCCTTTTCCTGTCAGGATGGCATTGATGTTTTCGCCGGTAGCGCCGGTAGCAGTGGCGCTGGTCTTGTAACCCATTTCACCAACAACTTTGGAGAAGGCGCCGCCAATCGGGAAGTAAATGCCGCTGGTGGGACCGGTCAGCACGGTGATAAATTCTTTGCTGCGGTCAACTTTGGCGGTTGCGGTAGCTGCCGGTTTTGCACCGTCTTTCGGAGCATCCGCCTTCTTGTCCCCGCCGCCGCAGGCTGCAACGCTTAGAGCCAGTGCTGCGATCATAGCGGCGCTCACAATTTTTTTCATCATAATTCTCTTCCCCCTTTTTGCGATAGCATAATTGTTGCTGAATCCGGAAACATTTGTTCTTTCATTGATTGTTCAGGCAATCTTACAGAACGGGTGTTTCCTTTTAATGCTATAAATAGCATATTACTATATAAATTATATCATATTTATAACCTATTGTGTTAATCCGGGAATATTTTTTTATGTTTTTTATAAAAATGAAAAACTTTTGTTGCAGGTGAAACAAAACGGAGCAGGAACAAAATGTTCATCAGGTTCCGCGTGAAAATATTTAATTGAAGTTTTCTTAATTAAACTCTCTTTTCGTGTTATAATATGCATTAACATTAATACCATACAGGAGGCAAAGAAATGCGAAAGAGAGTAAAGAGACATTTCATCCGTTTTGCAAGTTTGATTTCTGTCTGCCTGCTGTCACTGTTCCTGTTCGGCAGTTTCGGCTGCGCCCAGGATAAGTCCATTGTGTTTGATTACGCGTCCCAGCCGGAAGAGTTTGTGGTAAAACTGAAGCCGAACCGGAAATATACAATTGTAAGGGGAAAAGATTCGTTTCCTTTTTCCCTGACTTTGAAAAATGATATAATCGGCGATCACGGAACATCCCACCTGATTTGGAATCGGATTGACAGGAAAGCGAATATGTTGCGCGCGAAAGAACGGGTACCGTACCTGATTCATGCTGACGGGAAAGACTATTTATATATCTACGGTGCCGGAAGCGGCGATTTGAATTTTATTGAGCTTTCCGATACGAACAGTGTGAAGGGAGCCGATAACGCCCAGCTGTATTTTTATGAGGAACCGAAGGATCCGAACAATCTTCCTGTCCGGATCAGCATTTCTGTGCTGGGGCCGGCAGCTTCAGAACTGCGCTATCATGTAGGGAAGCTAGGCAAGCCTACGCCCAATGAGGATCCGGAAGGGTACCGCTATTGTGTCGAAGCAGACCGGAAAGAAAAACTTGTGACGACGAAAGACGCACAGGTCATGATTTTTGCAAATGCAGAGACAACCGAAGGGAAAGTGGAAACGCTTCCTTCCGGCAGCGTGTTTACAAGATTGCGCACCAGCAAAGGGCTCTATACAGACCTGCTGTTAGAGGATGGCCGGGTAATCCGGGTAAAAGAACGGTATCTGTTCAGCGAGCCCCATGCCATAATGGATGTAACAGATTTTGCGGACAAACCGTTTGAGTATAAGGTGCTAAAAAATAAATAAAGATGAATGCGTCGGCAAAACTCGTTTTGTGAAAAATTATTTTGTTAATATAGCGGGAACATATATAGTATCCTGAAAGTTTGGAGGCCTTTTTCTTGACGTTAGATATTACGTTTCTTCATTTGATTATCATGCTGCTGACAATAGCAGTAGTGATTTTTGGCGGTATTTATGCTGCGCGGGCGGTAAAGAGTGCGGAGGGTTACAGCCTGGGCGGCCGCAGCGCCGGGTTCCATCTGGTAGCGGGAAGCATCGCGGGGACAGTTATCGGTGGCGGTGCCACGGTGGGCACGGCCCAGATGGCTTCTACGGTGGGCCTTTCAGCCTGGTGGTTCACCCTGTCCAGCGGTATTACTTTTATTGTCATGGGATTTTTATATGCCCGCCCCCTGCGAAAAACGGGGCTTGAGACCATTTCCCAATATCTTGTGCTGAATTACGGAAAGACGACCGGCTCCATTGCCAGCTGGGTGACTACCATTGGCATATTCTTCAGTGTGGTGTCCAGTTGTTTGCCTGGTATTGGTATCATTTGTGCCGTGTTTGGAGTGTCTGTCTGGACGGCAGCTTTGATTCTGATCCTGTTAGTTGCCAGCTATGTGTTTTTTGGAGGCATGAAGAGCGCCGGGGTGGGCGGCATACTGAAGATGCTGATCCTGTTTGCCAGCCTGTTTGTGGCAGGATGGGCAGCCTTTTGGGCAATTCATACGGACCCCGCAATTAACGCAGCGTTACCGGATTTCCCCTGGTTCAGCATGGTGGGAAACGGGGTCGGCAGTGCGGCATCGAACCTGCTTTCCGTATTTGTTGGAATCATTTGCACCCAGACATATATTCAGGCTCTTTTCTCTGCTAAAGATCCGGCGACAGCTTCTTACGGGGCCTTTGCTGCGGCCTTGGTTGCCATCCCGGTAGGTCTTCCCTGCGCTATGATCGGCATGTACATGCACGCGGTGGAACCTGATGTGTTGCCGCTGCTGGTACTTCCTACGTATCTTTTGCACCATCAGCCGGCCCTTATCGGCGGCATGGCCATGGGCGGTATCATCATTTCCCTTATCAGTTCCATCGGCGGCCAGTCTCTGGGGATGGGGACCATTATTTCCAAAGATATCCTGGCGCCTCTGTTCAATATTAAGAAAGACAGCACCCTGTTAAAACTGAACCGCTTTACCTGTGTCCTGATCATGGTCATCGGATGCGTTTTTTCTATTATTTACCGAGATACCCAGATTTTGTTCTGGAACTATTTATCCATGGGACTAAGGGGCGGCGGCATCTTTCTGCCTCTTACGCTGGCTGTGTTCAGACCCAGGTGCGTCAGCGGCAGATGGGTGGTCATCTCCATGGTGGCCAGTACGGCGGTTGCAATTGTTGCCACGATTATGCAAACCTCTGTTAAACCCATGTTCCTTGCGGTGGGGGTGAGCCTGCTTCTGTTGCTGCCGGGAATGGCAGGTAAGAAAGGGTGAGAGGGCATGAAAGATAAAAAGCTTTTTCCTAACATTCATTTAATAAGAACCATGGCGGTTGTTCTGCTTTTGCTTCTGTTGTGCAGTGTTACAGGCGTAACGTGGGCAAAGGTGGCTGATGAAAACAGTTTTTCCAAAGACAAAACCGGGCAGAGCGGGACTCTTAAGAATTCTGCGGTACAGCAAAAGGTTATTCAGAAAGCTGCAAAGGAAAATTCAGCAGATCATTCGGACACAACCGTCAAAACTCCTGCGGCAGTACCTGCAAAACCGCCGGTTCCCTCCATTGTGCGCAAATCCGTTAAGATTTCTGCAGTTGGAGACTGCACTATCGGCTGGGATGACCGTTATGCGCCCGGGAACCGTTTTGATGCGTATCTGGAAAGCAACGGCGGAGATTACGGATATTATCTGGCAAAGGTGCGGGATGTGTTCCGGGAAGATGATTTTACCATTGCCAATCTGGAAGGGACGTTTACTTCTTACCCCGTAAAAATGGAAAAGACGTTTAATTTTTCCGCGCCGGAGGCCTATAAAAATGTACTGATGCTGGGCTGCGTGGATGCGGTGAGCCTGGGCAACAATCACACTTATGATTTCGGTGAAAGAGGCTATCTGGATACCATGGCTGCGTTGGACAGCATTGGTATCCCGTATTTCGGTCACGAAAAGTATCTGGTAAAAGAAGTCTGCGGGGTAAAAATCGGCTTGTTCTCGTTGCTGGATTATGGCTGTCAGTTTTATCACGAAATTGACAAGGCCCTTGCATATCTGAAAAGCCAGAAATGTGACTTGATCATCGCCTGCATGCACTGGGGCGTGGAGCATACCTACGAGCAGACCTGGGCCCAGGTGACCATGGCCCACTACCTCGTGGATAACGGCGCAGATCTGGTGCTGGGCAGCCATCCTCACGTATTACAGGGGATTGAAAAATATAAGGGGAAATATATCCTCTATTCCATGGGTAATTTCTGCTTTGGCGGAAATACCGATCCGGACGACAAAGACACGATGATTTTCCAGCAGACTTTTACATTTGTGAACAGCGAACTGCAGCCGGACGATTATATTAAGATCATCCCGGCTTCTGTTTCCGGCGTGAGCTATTGCAACAATTACCAGCCGGTTGTACTGGAAGGTGCGGAAAAGGAACGGGTGATGCAGAAGATCATGAGATACAGCAGCGGCTTTGCGTACAGGGAATAAAAGATAATAAAACGTTGCCTGACAAGAGGAATATCCGTGTCAGGCAGCGTTTTTTATTTGCGGCGAAGCATGTAGAAGCATGGTTAATGTTGGCCCGTTTTTTCGCGTAACCGGGACTCACCGTCCCCAAAAATTGCGGGCGAGGTTCCGGCCTCGGACAGATAAGGTGTCAGCAGCATGATGACCTCCGTTTTGCTTTTGCTGCTGTAGTGGTTTTTGAACAATGCACCTAATAAGGGAATCTTTGATAAGAAGGGAATCTGTTGCAACTGTTTTTGTTCTTCTTCGCTGATGAGACCGCCGATGACCAGTGTTTCACCATTGCGCATCCGCACGTTAGTATCGGCGGTGCGGCTGTTGATGCGGTAATTTTTTAATTCACTGATCAGGGTCGGCGTGCTGACCTCCGTGTGTACGGATGATGTGATATAACCGTCCCGGCTGACGACCGGGGTATAGGTTAATTTGATCCCTGCGTCCACATATTCAGTGGAATACGTGGATTCTCCGTTGTTATGTTTTTCGGTGACGACCGGGATATGGCTGCCGATGAAGATGCTGGCTTGTTTTCCCGGAATCGTGATCAGGGAAGGTGTGGCCAGTACTTTTGCTTTTCCGCTGGCGATCAGGGCATTCAGTGTGGCTGTGTAACAGAAACTGGCCTGAGAGCGGTTCGTCAGACGCAGATGTCCCTGATGGGAAGAGTGGGTTGAATTGCCGGTTGCTTTTGTATCAGTGTCTCTGGACTTAGGACTTGTAATATATTGAGGCAGTGTATCCCAGTTCCACTGCAGCCCCAGATTTTTTTCTTCGGACTTTTCAATGGAAAGGATTTTGGCTTCTAACGTAACCTGCTGCGTTGCGGTGTCAAGTGTTTGCAAAGCTTCCTTAATTTTACGCGTTTCTGCCGGGCTGCCGTTGAAAAGAAGACTGTTGCTGCCGGAATCTGCTGCCAGTTTTCCGCTGGTAAGAATAGCTGATAACGTTTTTTGGATGTCTTCCGCTTTGGCGTAATTCAGAGGGAAGGTGTAAAAGCCGGCGGCCAGCTTTTTTGCATTTTCTTCTCTGGTAATCAGTATAACGCCGTTCTTTTCTACATACGTGAGCCCCTGCGTAAGTGTAAGTGTGTCAAGCGCCGTAGCAAGGGAAACATTGTTAAGCTGCAGCGTTACCGGTTCGCTGAGTTTTGTGTCGGCAATGACATTCTGGCCGGACATTTTAGTCAGCGCCGCAGCTATTTCTGACAGGGTTGCGTTTTTAACGGAAAGTGAGATGGCCGGTCCGGCGCTGCAGACCGTTGTAAGTGGAATTACAAGCAATGTAGTGACGAACCAGATTGTAATAATTTGCAATATATGAATTGATTTCAAAGAACAGATCCCTCCTCATTATAATGTTAACGTGATCGTATTTGAACGGCTTCCATTATGTTGCGGGCAAAGCAAAACAGATGTGGCTTTGATTTCTTTTATGTAGTATCCATTCCCCAATGGTTCGCCGGAATGGAAGATTCCCTGTATCTGTCGCCAGTGCAGCAGTACAAATTTTTCTTTTCCGTTGTCAAAGATGCCCGCGATACGGGGCTCCTGTGTATTGACAGGGTCAGCGGGTTGGTTTTGCATACCGGGTATATGCTTTTGCTGCAATTGATCTGGTATTATCTGCTG
>DOSQ01000204.1 GCA_003512125.1 Acidaminococcaceae bacterium | reverse complement strand
CTGGATGTACAGGGCGGCAACTCTTTACGGAATGTCGGCGTAAGAGATTGTAAAGCATTAACGGATACAAAGATTCTGGAGTTGGCAGAAGTGATACAAAAGACAGCGCTGGCTTACAGTGTGCTGGTTATGAAACCGCATGCCTATAATATGCGGTATGAACAGGTGCAAAAGCAGGGCGGTAATTTGAATACCCTGTTAGCGTTGGGACATATTGCTGCGTTAAAACAAACGTGGCAGAAGTACCCGGAATGCAACAGGGCTGTGGTAGATCAGTTTGCCAATAATGAAGTTATACCGGATGGTGTTCATGCCTTTGCACCGGAAATGAAAGTGTTCCAGCGTCCTCGGGCAGAAGAAGACATTGCGGTTGCTGCGGCCAGTGTATTGGCCAGGGCTGCTTTTTTGCAGACGATTCAGGAACTGGGACAGGAAGCGGGTATTGGCCGGATTCCTAAAGGCGGCGGGGAGGCCGCCACGAATGCGGCTCGTCGCCTGGTTCAAAAACAGGGAGCAGGAATATTAGGAAACTATGTAAAATTGCATTTTGCCAATACGCAAAAACTGTGACTATCATGTTTTGGAAGGATTCACAGCAGAAAACCTGGTGACCAAGAGAATGCATCGAAATAAACTTTACAAGCGGCTTGCGCTGCTGGCAACTTTTGTACTTGCTGTTTCGGCAGCAGTCATTTACTTCACATTTGATATCCGCGCAATAGACTATCTGACCATGTTTTCTTCATGGTCTGTTTTGTGCGCAATTGGTTCGCTGGCAATAGGGTTGTTTTTTGACGGTACACGCCTGTTGACCTTAGCCCGTGTGACAGGGGAAGAGTTATCATTGGCTGATGTTACGAAGGTAGTGCTGAGCAATTATTTTCTGGCTCTTTTGACCCCCGGGGCATCCGGAGGAGCTATTGCCCAGGTTATGTTTATGCGACGTGCCGGCGTGCCGGTGGCACGTTCAACGCTTATCATCTTAGTCAGGACCATTATGTCTATCTTTTTCCTGATTATTATGGTTCCGTTCTTTATGGAACAGGATGAAGCCATTACCAGTTGGATCCCGTTGCCCATAATTGTCACAGTGTCATTGATATTTATAGCTATTCCTGTTACGGCAATTATCCTTATGCACACGGATTATCCGGAACGGATTATTTACTATTTCTCCCAATATTTTAAACATGAACGGAGGCGGCAGGCTTTCCAATGGTATCGTGATTTTCGTCAGGCCGTTTATATTATGGGAAAACAGCCGGTCATGGTGCTTCGTGCTTTTATTGAATCGGGAGTCAGTCTTACGTTTATATATCTGACAGTTCCGTGCTTTTTTATGGGACTTCAGTTTTCTTTTGATATTGTTCAGGTACTGGGACGGATGTACCTTCTTAATCTTGTGCTTTATTTTTCGCCAACACCTGGAGGAAGCGGTATTGCAGAAGCCGGTTTTGTCGTACTGTTTAATCAGCTGGTACCCAGCGGCACTGTTGGAATTCTTGCAGTATTATGGAGATTCACAGCGGAATATCTTCCGTTTGTTTTAGGCGCCTGCATCACGTTACGTGCGTTTGGCTCCAATGTACTTTCCATAGCGGATAAGAATAAAGGGAAGGATAAGGAAGGAAACGAAGAATGAAACATATTTCCCGGAATGTGTTTATCGTTTTGCTGCTTCTTTCTGCATTTGCGGCTTTATTTGCCAATGCTGCTCTTCCTTTCTTTTACACTGATGAGCAGATTTTTGCGGAAACCGCAAAAGAGATGCTGCAGTTCCGTGATTATCTGGTGCCGCGCCTTCATAACGAATACCTTCTGAACATGCCTCCTCTGTATTACTGGATTCTGGCAGGTTCGGTTTCCGCTTTTGGCGACAATCTGTTTGCCATGCGTTTCCCAGCAGCTATAATGGGTATTTTGACGGTAATGATGGTTTATGTCGCTTCAACAAAATTATGGAATGAACGTATCGGTTTTTGGGCAGGATTGATTTTAAGCAGCAATATGCTGTTTTTTTACTCTGGTAAGGCTTCGGCTGCGGATACAACCTGTTTGTTTTTCGTAACCGGAACCTTACTTTGCTTTTTATGTGAAAAATATTGGCTTCAGTATGTTTTTGGCGGAATGGCAGTCCTGGCGATGGGATTTTCCGGGTTGCTTTTTCCCACCGGGATTTTGCTTATTTACTTATTGATGTCGGGGCAAATGCACCGCGTGCTCAGGATGCATGTATTGCCGGGGCTTGTGCTGAGTTGTGTATTTTTTATTCCCTGGTACTATCTTGCTTATGAAACTTATGGTATGGAATTTTGTAAAGCGGTTTTCAGTTATGAATCCTTGTTTTGTATCGGAAGAATCGGTGAGGCACCCCAAAATTTTTTCCTATGGCGATATCCTTTTCTTATCATATTGGCAGGCATTTTTCCCTGGACCGGATTATTGATGAAATCCATTAAAGACGGAATATGTGAAAGCAGGACTATTGATTTGCAGAGAAACACATTTTTAAATTTATGGTGGTTACTTGCAATAGTTGTTTTTACTTTGTGTTCTGTTAAGCAGTCCGGTATGTTGATTATTGTATTTCCTGCCCTGGCTATGCTGACCAGCTGGAATATGGAACGGATGATCCGGGAGGACCGTAATCACTTTACAAGTTGGGCTTTTAGCAGCGTAGCGGCATATATTGTGGCTGCAACGCTTTTGATCATTGGTTTTTGGCATGTACAGGAACTGGCTTTTGGCAGTATGGTTCTGGGTGTCGTTATCCTGATACTGGGCGGTGCTGTGGCTGTTTCGTTGCTCATGTTTAAGGATGGGATGCTGGCTGCCTGGCTGCATGTGGCTACAGCTTTTATGATATTGATTATTGTCAGCACTTTCCTGTTGCCGGTTGCGGCAGATATTCTGATGTGAATGAAATAATCTTACGCAAATGAAAATTGTGCCTGCTAAAAAAATGAAATACATACAATATTAAGGATAAAGAGGATTATCGCGCTATGAGAGAATTTAACCTTCCTTTATTTATGAAAGTTAAGCCGGATGTATTAAAAGAATTGAAAGAGAATCTCGATTTGTATTTTCCGGATATTATCAGAAAAAAAGTTCTGATTCTGACTACTGAAGGTCTTTTGCAGAAACTGGAGAAAAAAGTGACAGTGCTGCTGTCGCAGCTGGAAGAATATGAGGTCGTTACCGTAGAAACCAGCTCTTATGATTATGCAGTATCCGTTGCAAAAAAAATAAGTATGGAAGGCGTGCGGATGATTATCGGATTCGGCGGCGGCACGGCTCTCGATACGGCAAAGTACGCGGCTTTTGTGGCCAATGTGCCATATATTGCTATTCCCACGGCTCTAAGCAATGATGGTGTTTGTTCTCCCGTTTCGGTTCTATTTTCCAAGGGGAACAGAACGCATTCTTTTACGTCGAAAACACCGGACGGGCTTCTCATTGATACGGATATTATTTTAAAGTCGCCCCGTTTATTATTGGAGGCAGGCGTAGGTGATATTATCAGCAATTATACGGCTCTTTATGACTGGGAACTGGATTGTAAATTTAACCACGGACAGCCTAATGACTTTGCGTATATGCTTTCGGAAAGGGCACTCAATGCGTTGTTGTATTCCAATATTAAATCTTTTACCAGTCCGGAGGGTGTTAAAATGCTGGCCCAATCCCTGGTGTTAGGAGGCCTTGCCATGCAGATAGCAGGCAGCTCACGTCCCTGCAGCGGATCAGATCATCTGTTCTGTCATGCGTTAGATGAATTATTTGACCATGGGCTTCCCCACGGGATTGCGGTGGGAATCGGAACGATTGGTGCTGCATGGCTGCAGAAGCGCGATTACAGGATGTTGTTGGAGTTTTTAAAAGATTATGGCATTGATATTAACCCAAAACGCCGGGGAATTACTGAGGTAATGTTTGTCAGGGCTTGGCTGTTTGCACGGGAAGTCCGCAAAGAACGGTATACGGTTTTAAATAATATGGAAATGATGCCAAAACGGATGAAAGAGGATATGTTCAAAGAGCTTTACGCTATGATGTGCCGGATATAATGCCGCTATTGGAGCAGTTTCAGAAAACACGTTGAATAAAACTGAATAAGAATAAGCGCCGAAAGCTATTCCTGCCCTTCTTTCTTGTCTCAAGAAAGAAGGGCAGGAAAATACTTCGACGCTTTTTGATTTTGCCTGAATGATTACAGCTACAGCAGTTCTTTCAATTCATCCAGCTTTCTTGCAAATTTATCTAACGTAACCTGTACCGGTTGCGGCGTGTTCAAATCTACGCCTGCAGTTTTTAAAATGTTAAGGCTGTAATCACTGCCACCTGCATGTAAAAAATCCAGATACTTTTTCACTGCCGAATCAGTTTGACAGGAGTTTGGTACGTTATCGGATTTATTATCGGCTTGGGATTTTGCCGGATTTTTACCGGCTGTTTCTTTCAGGATCGCTTCGCTGAAGGAAGTGGCGGCGCTGAAGCCGGTAGCGTATTTATACACATAAAAAGGAGTATAGAAATGGGGGATACGGCTCCACTCGCTTCTTAACTCTCTGTCAACGGTCAGCGAAGGACCATAATATATCCGGTTACTTTCCAGCCAATAGTTTTCCAGCTCTTCAGCCTGCAGGGATTCACCTGCTGTGATTTTATCATGAATGTATTTTTCAAATTCTGCAAATTGTACCTGGCGGTATACGGTGGTACGTACAGCTTCCAGGAACTGGTTCAGCAAAAAGATTTTCTGCGTTCTGTCTGCATTGGCAAGCGAATATTCCAAAAGAAGATTTTCATTGGTTGTTGAAGCCACTTCAGCACAAAAGATACTGTATTCGCTTTTTGCATAAGGCTGTGCCTGGCTGCTGAAATAGCTGTGAAGCGAGTGGCCCAGTTCATGGGCCAGCGTGGAAACGCTGCTGTAACGGGGTTGGAAGTTTAACAAAACATAAGGATGGACCCCGTATACGCCCCAGGAATAAGCGCCGCTCCGTTTTCCCTTGTTTTCATATATATCAATCCATCCTTCCGTCATACCTTTCTGTAATGCGTCAATATAAGATTGACCCAACGGCTGCAGCGCATTTTTCACGATTTCGCAGGCTTCAGAAAATGAGCAGGAAAAGCGTTTTTCCCCTTCCTGAGATAAGGGGACATACAAATCGTACGGGTGGAATTCATCATAACCCAGCATTTCTTTTTTCAGTGTAATATATTTGTGCAGCGGCTTTAAATTGGCATGTATGGTATCTATCAGACCGTTGTACAGACTGACAGGGATGTTTTCTTCTGCCAGACTGGCCTCCATGGCATTGTGATAGCCGCGGACCCGCGCGTAAAAGTAACGGCTGCGACAGGCTCCGGTCAGTGTTGCGGCCAGCGTGTTTCGGTAATTATGATAAGTGTTCATCAGACCGGCAAATGAATTTTTACGTAAAACGCGGTCACCACTGGACATGTTCAGCATGTAGCAGCCTTCGCTTACAATTGCATCGTGGCCATTATGGTCTTTGATGGTTGGAAATTCTATGTCGGCAGATACCAGAGCCCGGAATGCGGTGGCGGCGGTTCCTGTAGCCAGCTGGCTTTGTGCCAGGATTGCTTCCTGTTCCCCGGGCAGTACGTGCTCCTTCATTCGTTCCAGGTCTTCCAGATAAAAACTGTAATCGGAAAACAGGGGATCGCTTTTTAATATCTCCATTTGTTCTTTTGAGAGTGAAGTGACTTCAGAATCAATAAAGGAGACTGCATTGTAAAAAGAATCCAGAATCCCTTCCGCTTTTCCCGAAAGGGCCTGGGCGTTTGCGTCGCTGTTGTCCGCATCCTGCTGCAGGCGGGCGTAGGCGTATATTTTATCAATTTCCTGAGACATGCGATCCCGTAATTGCAAGGCCTGTAACAGTTTTCTGGAATCTTTCAGGCTTCCCCTGCATGTTTCCAGTTCTTCAATCAGCTCTTTTAAGCCGGCACAGGCTTTTTCCCAGTTTTCCTGTGTAGCATAGATATCCTGGATCTTCCATTGGCAGATGGCAGGAATATCTTTTCTGTTAACATTGCTTCCGTGAGATGGTGTATTCATAATGCCTCCTCGAAATCTTATTGCATTTTACTTAATTCTTTACTATTATATCACTATAGGTCGTGAAATGAAGTGCTTTTTGGAAAAGGAATTATCATGCAGGCATTTTTTATTGGAACAAACAGTAAATATATTCATACAGCGCTGGGGATTCGTTATGTGACGGAATACTGCAGGGATCGGGAAATAGCTGTCCACAGGCTGGAGGCTGCTGTCAATGAGCCGCTGCTTTCGGTTTTGACCCGTATTACAGAAATGATTGATGCCTGCAATATTGCAGAACATGAAGTAATCGTTTTAGGTCTGGAAGTACATATCTGGAACCGGCAGTTTGTTCTGGAACTGGGAGAACTGCTCCGGAAAGTACTCCCGGAATGCTTTTTGATGCTGGGCGGCCCGGAAGTCATGTTTCAACCGGCAAAGATTTTTGACACAGCGCAGTTTGCGGATTTTATAGTATGCGGCGAAGGGGAAGAAGCGGTAGCTGAGTTTTTACAGAACCTTACACGGATTGAACGGGAAAAAACTGCAGGAAACGATGTGGAATCTGTTGCAAGAAACAATATCAGCCGGTGGCAGAACCTGGTGCCGTCCGGCATTGCCTGCCGGGATGAAAACGGGAAAATTTTTGTTCCTGACAGGCAGCTTGTAATCGAAAATTTGGATAAGCTGCCATTTCCGTACCCGGATATAGATGAAGTTGTGGATCAGCATAAGATTGTGTATTACGAAGCGTCCCGTGGTTGCCCTTTCCATTGTGCTTACTGTCTGTCCGGAATTTCCCATTCGGTACGCCGCCGGAGCCTGCCGTTGGTGTTGGCAGACATGGACCGGTTTATGCAGGCAGGAGCCACACTTGTGAAGTTTGTTGACCGAACCTACAATCTGGATGAAAACTATTACCTTCCGATGATGAGGTACCTGGCGCAGGCAGATACAAAAACCACCTTTCATTTTGAAATTAAGGCGGATATTCTCAGTCCCAGGGCTGTGGAATTTTTACGGACTGTTCCGAAAGGCCGTTTCCAACTGGAAATTGGTGTGCAGAGTACGGACGCGGATGTACTGCGGATAATCGGCCGGAAAGATGACTGGGACCGGTTAAAAGATAATGTGTCCGCTCTGCTGGAAAATGACAACATACATATTCACATGGATCTGATAGCCGGCCTTCCGTTGGAAACCATGGAAAGCTTTGCGCGTTCGTTTGATGACGTATACGGACTGCATCCTCATGCGCTGCAGCTGGGATTTTTAAAGGTGCTGTCCGGCACAGTGATGGAGAAAATTTCGGGGCAGCATGGTCTTGTTTATATGGACCGGCCCCCGTATGAAGTTTTGTCTACAAATTACATGAATTATAATGAGATGCGTTTTCTCAAAATATTGGAAGAGGTATTTGAACTGACGGCTAACAGCGGGAGATTCCCGTTTACTCTGGCGTTTCTGACTGAAAAGGCGGGAAACGGGTCGGCTTTTGTATTATACAGGGAACTGACTGAATGGTACAGACAAAAAGGAATGGCAGGTTTGGGACATAACGTCATGGAAACCGCTGAGATGCTGTTTAAATATGTGGAAGAAAGGCAGACGGCATTGCAGTTCCCGGTGCGTGAACTGCTGCGGCTGGATGTTTTACAGCATCTGCCAAATTTCAGGCCGGACTGGTTGAAATGGCGGACGGCAATGAATTACGAAAAAGCTACTGTTTTTTGGCGTAATGAAAAACTGGTACGTAAATATGTGCCGGATTATTCGTTTAAAAACTGGCGGACTTTACATAAAAAGTACGCATTGGAAGAATTTTTGTACAACCCATGGACGGGGGAGAAAAAATCTGTTTTTGTTTTGGTAAATTACGGTGAAATGTGCTTGACAAGAATCGAATCGGATGCTATTATGTAAAAGCCGTCGGTTGACGGCGGAACCT
>DOSQ01000075.1 GCA_003512125.1 Acidaminococcaceae bacterium | reverse complement strand
ATGCGTCCAAAACCCGGGGCGAAGCGGACGATTACGGAAAATCTACCCGTACGGATGCGGATTCCTACGCATTGGGTCTGCGCAACAAAACAGACTCTACGACAAGCAAGCTGAGGGAAGAGGCCCAGTCCTTCGTAGACAAAATGAAAAGCCTGGCGGAAATTGAAGTGGCCAAGATGAAAGTGCAGGCGGAAGAAAACTGCAAGTCTCAACTGGCTGACAGTCGGGATCAGGCCCGTACTCTGACAGCAGAAGCTTCAGCTCATGCCAACCAGGTAATGGCAGATGCCAACCAGCAATCTCAGAATATTGTAGCGGAAGCGACGCAAAAATCCCATGAGATGATTGCCAATGCCCAGAAGCAGTCTCAGGATATGATTGCGGAAGCGCGGCAAAAGTCACAGGATATGGTGGCGGAAGCTACGCAGAAATCCCAGAATATGATTGCAGAGGCAACAGAAAAATCTCAGAAAATAATGGCAGAAGCCACGGATCAAAGCCGCTCCATGATTCATGAAGCGACTGAACGGAGTCGTTCCATGGTCCAGGAAGCCACGGAACGAAGCCAGAAGATGGTGTTCGTTGCAGAGACAAAAGCCGCTGCGGCCATGGATACCTATAATGCCATGGTAAACAAGGCAAATTCCCAGAGTAAACAGCTTAAGAGCCTGCTGCAGTCCCAGTTATCGTTGTATGATAATTTTGATGCGGAATATGCGGTGGACCAGATGGTCCAGCCCAAGCTGCAGGCGGTAAAGAAAGCAGAACCGGTTCTGGAAACGAAAGCGGAACCGGTCGTCGCAGGGACCGATGATACGGCTGCGTTTGTGGAAGCTGGGAAGACTGTGACCGGACAGGCAGATGTGGAAGCAGTAAAACCGGCTGTAGAAGTTGTCACAGAAGAAGCAGTTCTTTCTTCTGAAGAGGGTGCAGAGAAGGCTGTGAGTCAGGAGACTGCTAAACCGGAGCAGACCGGAACAACGGAGCCGGAGAGTAAACCGGCACAGGAGGAAGTGGCAAAAGAAGCAACTCCCGAAACAGTTGCTGAAACAAAAAATGCAAATTCCGCTGGTGTGGCGGATGCATCACGCAAGCCTCTGTTTCCCCGTTTTAAACCCCGCAGCACGATGGTTTTCAACCGGAACGGGTTTCCCCGTAAAAATGCTGACCTGCGTGTAGCGTTAAATGAACTGCAGAAGACGGCGGAAACGAAACCCCAAAGCAATGTTACAAAACCGGAACCGGTTGGGGAAGCTGTTAAAACTGAATCTCAAATTGCTGATCCGAAGCCGGAGGAGAATAAGGAATCCTGATATGATCATTCTTATACGACATGGAGAAGCAACGCACCATACGGAGCATTTTACCGGAGGATGGACAGATTCGGATCTGACGGAAAAGGGCCGAAGACAGATTGAGGCGGCCGCGGAAAAGCTGGCGAAGGATTTTGCCGGAACAATGCCGCATTTCCGGATCCTGTGCAGCGATTTGAAAAGGGCCCATGAGTCTGCGGTAATTTTTTCAAAAAGGCTGGGCATAAAACAGGTTGAGGATTATGCTTTTCTGCGTGAGAAAAATAACGGTAAAGCAGCCGGCCTTAAAGAAAGCGAAGCCCGTTGCCTGTATTGTCCTCCGGCAACATTGAAGGAACTGGATCACCGCAACTATCCCGGTGGGGAAACGCGGCGCGAGTTTTTCCGGCGTACCGTTGACGGAATGCGGGAAGCGGCTGAATGGGAAAAAGAAAACCTGATTATCATCTCCCATAAGGGGACGATACAGAATATCATCTTTGACTGGCTGGGTATGGACATTGAGGATGTAAACCGCCTGAATTTTTCGGTAGATATTTTGCCATCCAGCGTTTCCGTGCTTGGGATAAATAAATGGAAAGAACATGCAATATTCCGTCTGAATGACTTGTCTCATTTACAGGCAGGCGAAGGCTATGGTATTCATAAATTTAAGCTGGGCGCTATTGACGCGCTATGCCAAAAGTAGTAAAACATAGTAAGATTGTTTTATAGAGAAACGAATCAGGAGGAAGAGAAAGTGGATTACAGTAAAACGCTGAATTTGCCGGAAACTGAATTTCCGATGCGGGGCAACCTGCCCAAACGCGAGCCGGAATTTTTGAAATTCTGGGAAGAGAACAAGATTTACGAAAAGAAACAAAAGCTGCATGAAGGCCATACCAAGTGGGTGCTCCATGACGGACCTCCCTATGCGAACGGCCATATCCATATGGGTCATGCGTTAAATAAAGTGTTAAAAGATATTATTATGAAATATAAATATGCCAAGGGCTATGACACCCCGTATGTTCCCGGGTGGGATACCCACGGCATGCCGATCGAACACGCCTGTCTGAATGCCATGGGCGTGGACCGTCACAGCATGACGGCGCTGGATCTGCGGGCCAAGTGCGATGCGTATGCCCATGAGTTTATTGACATCCAGCGGGAAGAATTCAAACGGTTGGGCGTGCTGGGCGACTGGGATCACCCGTACCTGACGCTGCAGCATCCGTTTGAAGCGGAGCAGATCCGCGTGTTCGGCGCTATGGCCAACAAAGGATATATTTATAAAGGACTGAAGCCCGTTTACTGGTGCCCTCATTGCGAAACGGCGCTGGCGGAAGCGGAAATTGAGTACGCAGACCAGAAGACTCCGACGATTTATGTGAAGTTCCCGCTGGTAAAAGACAATGGGAAAACGCCGGAAGGCGTAAACGGCCGGCCAGTGTATGTTGTCATCTGGACCACCACGCCCTGGACTCTGCCCGGCAACATGGCGGTCACCCTGAACCCTGATTTTGAGTATTCCTTTGTGGAGAACGGTGACGAAGTGCTGTTCATGGCCAGCGAACTGGTCAATACGGTAGCTGCGGAAGCGGGCCTGACCCTGGGGAACGTGCTGGGTACGGTAAAAGGCCGCGAGATGGAATATGCGGAATGCGAACATCCTTTCCCGGAATATAACCATCGCAAGTCTATGATCTGTTTAGCAGATTACGTAGATCTGGAAACCGGTACAGGCTGCGTGCACACCGCCGGCGGCCACGGCGACGTGGACTATCTGACCTGCCTGAAGTACAATGTGCCCATCGTCTGCCCGGTGGATGAACAGGGCAAAATGACGGCGGAAGCCGGCGAACGGTTTAAAGGCCTGTTTGTGTTTGACGCGAATGTGCCGATTTTGAAATATCTGGCTGAACTTGGTTTCCTGCTGGGCAAAAAGAATATCCACCACCAGTATGCCCATTGCTGGCGCTGCAAGAACCCGATCATCTACCGTGCTACCGAGCAGTGGTTTGCTTCGGTGGACGGATTCCGGGAAGCGGCGCTGAACGCCATCCATAATGAAGTAAAGTGGATCCCGGCCTGGGGCGAGCCGCGTATCCATAATATGATTGCGGACCGTCACGACTGGTGTATCAGCCGCCAGCGCGTATGGGGCGTGCCGATCCCGATTTTTTACTGCGAAAAATGCAATGAGCCGCTGGTAAACGAGGCGACCATTGAAAAGATTGCTAACTTGTTTGAAAAAGAAGGCAGCGATGCCTGGTGGAAATACGAAGCAGCTGAACTGCTGCCGGAAAATACCAAGTGTCCGAAATGCGGGCATACCCATTTCCGTAAGGAAAAAGACATCATGGATGTATGGTTCGACTCCGGTTCCAGCCATATGGGCGTCATGAAGAAGCGTCCGGAATTGGAATGGCCCTGCGCCATGTATCTGGAAGGAAGCGACCAGCATCGCGGCTGGTTCCAGTCTTCCCTGCTGACCTCCGTGGCGGTGACCGGCCATGCGCCGTATCATTCGGTCCTGACCCACGGTTACGTGGTAGACGGGGAAGGACGTAAAATGTCCAAATCCGTCGGCAATGTCATCGCGCCGCAGGATCTGATCAAACAGTACGGAGCGGATATCATACGTCTGTGGGTTGCTTCCGCCGACTATAAACAGGATATCCGTATCTCCAAAGAAATCATGAAACAGTTGTCGGATGCGTATCGCAAGATCCGTAATACCATCCGTTACATTCTTGGCAACACCAGCGATTTTGATTATGAAAAAGACAAGGTTGCCTTTGCGGACATGCCGGAACTGGATCAGTGGGCGCTGATGCGTCTGCAGCAGCTGAAGAAGGAAGTGGAAGCGGCGTATGAAGCCTATGACTTCCATGTGCTGTTCCATGCTATCCATAATTTCTGTACGGTGGAAATGTCCAGCTTCTATCTGGATATCATCAAAGACCGCCTGTATGTTTCCAAAGAAGACGATCCGGTCCGCCGCAGTGCCCAGACTGTTATGTACGAAACGCTGAACGATCTGATCGTCATGCTGTCCCCGGTGCTGAGTTTTACCATGGAAGAAGTATGGCAGTTCATGAAGAAGCCTGCTAATTCGCCGGAATCTGTACAGATGTTGCCCTGGCCGGAAGTGAAGCAAGAATATATCAATGACGTGCTGGAAGCAAAATTTGATAACTTCCTGGCAATCCGCGGTGAAGTGACCAAAGTGCTGGAAGGACATCGCCAGAACAAAACCATCGGCAATTCGCTGGAAGCAAAAGTTGTACTGTATGCGGAAGGGGAAGCGCTGGAAATTTTAAAATCTGTAGAAAAAGATCTGCCTGCGCTGCTGATCGTGTCGCAGGTGGAATTGCATGAAGGCGCTTCCGGCGGGAAAGAAGAAACCGGACGCGCAGATCTGAAGGTAACCGTAAAACCGGCGGACGGGCATAAGTGCGAACGCTGCTGGACCTACAGCGAAACCGTAGGCAAGAACGCATCCCATCCGGAACTGTGCGAACGCTGCGCTGCAGTTGTTGAATAAGTGTAAAAAAAAGATGCCTGTATCCATGAATGAACGTGGATGCAGGCATTACCTTTTATGCATTTCAGTCCCACCGATTTAAAATATCTTCAATGATCTGCTTTTCCGTTTTCCTCTTTTTCTTCTGCTGTGTACGGAAGTTGTTGTCTTCCTTGCCGGTGGAATAGTCGGCGTAGTCAAAATCGTCGTAGCCTTTGTCATAGCTCCGATTGTAATCGCCGCGGCCGTCGTCGCAGAAAAACGGAAAGGAACAGATGGGATTCAGTAAGGTATTGCAACGATTGCTATTGTATGAAGTAAGTAGGTTCATTGTGCTGAAATCTCCTTTGTAAAATTGAAAGATGAAAGCGGTTTTTCAATCATGATTATAGCACAAAATTGACAAAAAGGATTGAATGTAATAGTATAAAAAAGCATGGTTAAGAACATTTATATTTTTAACAAGTGTGAGCTATTGTAATTTATCAATGCAGTTTCATGGACACGTGAGTGGTAATAACGTTTTAAGGCAACAGGAGAGTAAGTTGATGAAAGAACAGGAACAAACGCAAAGCAAACCGGGATTCCCGCCGTCAAATCTGCCGAGGGACCCGGAGACAGGTTATTTTCTGGACATACCGGCACGCATCCGGGAGATTTATAAGCATAACTGCTTTATGTCTGATTTCTTCCACATTAATATTGATGAGATTTATTGTGGAGGAGCCCAGGTAAGTCTGCATATTGAGCATAATAAGCATGCCAATCACCGAAATGTGACTCATGGCGGTGTACTGACCGCGCTGGCAGATTCTGTGCTGGGGGTAACCGGAGCTTCTGTTGGGGAAGCGGTGGTGACAGCAAGCTTTGCCATGGATTTCATCAGCAATGTAAGTATGGATGGTACGGTGCGGATGATCAGCAACATTAAGCATCACGGTCGGAGCACGATGGTTATTGTAGGCGAGATGTATGACGACAAAAACCGTTTGCTTGCAACGATGATGGCATCCATGGTGAATGTAGATAAAATTGAAGGGATTCCACGGTCCTGGTGAGTTGACGCGGTTTGATGCTGCATTTTGCGGCAAGTATATATGGTGGAAGCGATTTACATCACAAAATATAATTTGGAGGAACACATGAAAACCAATCTTATTTTAATTAACAACGATATTATAGATGCTGAAGAAATCAATATACATCCGTTTAACAGGGGACATCAGTTCGGAGACGGCGTGTATGAGATGATCCCGGTTTATAACGGGAAAGCCCTGCATGCGGAAATGCATATGGAAAACCTGTTGAACGCTTTAATACAGATTAAGGTTCCCGGTTTCTATATGGTAGAAGAAATGGTTGAATTTACAAGCCGGATGATTGAGGCGGCTGAAATAACTGACGGTCTGCTCTATACCCAGGTGACCCGTGGAATCGGGCCCTATGATCTGGATTTCCCGGAACAGTGTGAACCGGAGCTGATCATGCAGGCTGTGCCGCTGAACCGGGATGCGCTGGCAGAACAGAGGAAGACCGGTGTGAATCTGATGACGGTGCCGGACGAACGGGCTGTCAAATGCGAGTTGAACACGTTGAACCGTCTGCCGGAAATTTTGGCAAAGAACAAAGCCCGTATTGGGAAATGCTATGACGCGTTATTTGTGCGGGATGAAAAAATAACGGAAGCTACTGAGGCTGCGTTTATGGTCGTAAAAGATGAATTGTTGTGGACGTATCCCATGAAGCTTGGGAGCGTCCATCAAAACGTGACACGGCAGCTGGTGAAAGAGAAACTGGCGGCGACACTGGATCTGCAGGTAATCGAAAAAGCTTTTACCAAAGATTTTGCCCTGGAGGCAGAAGAGGCATTTCTGTGCGGTAATCGCTGCGAGATCATGCCGGTTGCCAAGATTGACCGGAGACCGATTGCAGATGGAAAGCCGGGAAAAGTAACCATGCAGTTGCAGGCTGCTTTTGAAGATTATATCCGGGAACAGACAAAATGACTGATTCGCAGCATAACCGTGCATTGGTAAGGGCTGCGCTGTGTCTGGCTGTTGCAGCCATTATGCAGGCGCTGCGGGTTCTCATACCGTTGCCGCCCATCGTGTCCATGCTGCTGATTGGGACGGTAGTAAATCTCTGTCTGTGCTTTGCGGTGTGGGGGAGCGGTATTCTGTATGCCGGAATGATTGGTTTGCTCCTTCCGGTTTTTGCTTTTCTTCAGGGGCATTTGCCGTTATTGCCGATGGTGGCGGTCGTGTTTTTGGGAAATCTGGTATTCTGCCTTGTAGTACAGCAAAGAAAGAGGTGGAAACATTATGTTTTCGCACCGTTGTTGAAAGCAGTGACGCTGTGGTCCTGTACCGGCAT
>DOSQ01000119.1:618-6043 GCA_003512125.1 Acidaminococcaceae bacterium | reverse complement strand
GGCGGATGGATCCGCCGGTATCGGAGCCTAACGACCAAATGGCTTCACCGGCTGCAATGGCCGCCGCGCTGCCGCCGGAGGAACCGCCGGGTACGCAGTCCAGGTTCCATGCGTTATGGGTTTTCTTGAAGTAAGAAGTTTCCGTGGTGGAACCCATGGCGAATTCGTCCATGTTGGTCTTGCCCAGGAAAATGGTTTCGTCTTTGCGCAGGTTGGCGATGACATGAGCGTCATACACCGGGATAAAGTTGTCCAGGATATGGGACGAGCAGGTCGTGCGCAGTCCTTTGGTGCTGATGTTATCTTTGATGGCGCCCGGGATACCGGCCAGCGGTTTGATGGTCTCGCCGGCAGCGATCATGGCGTCTACTTTGGCCGCCTGGGCCAGTGCATTTTCTTTATCCAGCGTCACATAGGCGCCGACTTTGTCTTCTACTTCGTCAATGCGGTCATATACCGCTTTGGTCAGCTCTACAGAGCTGAGCTGTTTATTCTGCAGTTGTTCATGCAACTCATGAACGGTGCTTTCATATAACTTCACAGTCCTTGCCTCCTTATTCGATCACACGCGGAACTTTGAATCCGTCATTATGCACCGCCGGCGCATTCTTCAGCGCGTCTTCGTGGGCCACGCCTTCCTGCGGCACGTCTTCCCGCAGCACATTGTACAGAGGAAGAATGCTGAAGGTAGGTTCGATACCCGTGGTATCAACTTTTTCCAAAATATCCGCGTAGTTCAGAATCTGGTTGAACTGTTCTGTAAACTTGGGCATTTCCTCGTCTGAAATTTCCAGCCGGGAAAGAGCAGCGATGTATTTCACATCTTTTTCCGTTACTTTCATTTTTTCACCATCCTAAATATCATTAAGCGTTACGCCCGAAAAAACATACATGTTATTATATCACAATTTACATATGTAAGAAAGAACTGTCAGGAATTTTCTTCCAAACCGTCAAAGAGATTTCCTTCTTCTGTCAGGGAAAGGTCTTCTTTCTTTTCTGTAAGAACCGCGTCCGCAACAGCAGCCGTTTCCTGTGCACCGTCGGAAGCAATACCCTCTGTTATGGAAACCCTTCTATCTTTTCCCCCTTCAGTCGTTTCCTCCGTTCCGCCCAGCAGACGCAGGAATTCGGCTTCGTCAATAATCGCAACGCCTAAAGCTCTGGCTTTTTCCAGCTTACTGCCTGCTTCAGAACCCGCAATCACATAATTTGTTTTTTTACTTACACTGCCACTGACTTTGGCCCCCACATCCTGTGCCATGGTCTGTGCCGTCGCCCGGTCCAACGTAGGCATTGTTCCCGTAAACACCAGCGTCTTTCCGTAAAACGGATGTTCCTCATTGACATTCCGGGTCTGCATTTCCATATTCAGTCCGGCCTGTTTCAGGCGGGCTACCAGCTCCTGATTCTGCGGATTGGCGAACCAGGTCACCACACTTTCCGCAACGACAGCGCCGATATCTTTGATGCCGGTCAGCTCTTCGGCTGACGCTTCCATCAGGGCGTCCATGCTTTTATACTGTAACGCCAGCAGCCGCCCGCCTTTAGCACCGATATGCCGGATCCCCAGCGCGAACAGAAGCTTATCCAGCCCCTGCTGTTTACTTTTTTCAATGGCTTTTAACAGATTGTCAGCAGATTTTTTCCCCATGCGCTCCAATGTCAGCAGTTGTTCTTCTTTCAGCGCATATAAATCGGCCGGGTTTTTTACCAGATCCGCTTCAATCAGCTGGCTGATCACCGCCGGACCGCAGCCTTCGATGTCCATGGCGTCCCTGGAGGCAAAATGGATCAGTCCTTCCCGTCCCAAAGCGGGGCAATGGGGATTCGTACAGCGATAGGCAGCTTCCCCTTCTTTGCGAATTACCGCCCAACCGCATTCCGGACATTCTTTCGGCATGACGAACGGAACTGCGTTTTCCGGGCGCAGTGCTTTCACGACCGACAGTACTTCCGGGATGATTTCCGCCGCTTTGTTAATGATTACCGTATCACCAATACGGATGTCTTTTTCCTTTATGAAGTCTTCATTATGCAGGGTCGCACGGCTTACGGTACTGCCGGACAGTCTGACCGGTGTCAAGACCGCCGCCGGGGTCAGCACACCGGTACGTCCCACCTGGATTACAATATCTTCCAACTTCGTCCGGGCCTGCTCCGGCGGATACTTATAGGCAATGGCCCAACGGGGATCTTTTCCCGTGGCGCCCAGCAGCTTCTGCTGCCACACCGCGTTGACCTTCGCCACCGCTCCATCCGTATCATAGGCCAGTTCACGCCGGCGTTGGTCGTGCTCTTCAATAAACTTTAATATTTCTTCTTTGGAATGGGCCACGCACCAGTATTCCGGCGTGGTGAATCCGTATTTTTCCAGACTGCGCAGGCATTTTTCCTGGGTTTCCGGTTCCTCAGGCCCTACCAGATAATAAGCAAAAAAGCTGAGGGAACGCCGTGCGGTTACAGCGGGATCTAATTGCCGCAGACTGCCGGCCGCCGCGTTACGGGGATTGGCAAATTCCGTTTCTCCGGCCTCGATCCGTTCTTCGTTCAGACGCAGAAAGGCTTCCCGCGACATATACACTTCGCCACGCACATCCAGCAGTTCCGGCGTTTCCTCGCCTTCCGGTACACGCAGCCGCTGGGGGATGCTTCTAATGGCACGGACGTTGGCCGTCACATTTTCCCCAACTTCCCCGTCTCCCCGGGTAGCGGCCCGTACCAGCCAGCCGTTTTCGTAAATCAGGCTGCAGGCCAGCCCGTCGATTTTCGGTTCCAGCACATAACTGACTTCCGTTCCTCCAGGCAATGCATTCCGCACCCGCTGATCAAAGTCCCCCATTTCCCCGGCATTATACACATTGCCAAGGCTCAGCATGGGAACCATGTGTTTCACCTGTGTAAAGCCCGGTGCCACATAGCCGCCGGGACGCCGCGTAGGAGAATCGGGAGGTACTTCGTCCGGATACAGCGCCTCAATGGAACGGAGCCGGTTCGTCAGCGCATCGTACTCCGCATCGCTGATTTCCGGTGCATCCAGCACATAATACTGGTATTCGTGATGCCGGATCTGCATACGAAGGGAATCCGCTTCCTGCAACAGTGACTCTTTTGTATCCCCGTTTTTCAATTCTGCAGCTTTATATAGTACCGTGTCTTTGTCTTCCATAATCGTTACCCGCTCCATTCAATTTTCCGGTCACAGTTTTTTCAACATGGCGTACTTTGTCAGCAGGCTCCTGATTCCCGCGCCGACAAACGCCACCTTAACTTCCTGACCATCTGAAGAGTTTTTTACACCTACAATGGTTCCTTCGCCCCATTTTTTATGACTGACCCGGTCGCCGATAACAAATTCCGTCGCAGCCCCTGCCGGTTTTTCCGGTACAAAGTCCGTATGGATTTTACTGAACAGGCCGCTGGTCTTTTTGCTTTCTTCCTTAAACCGGTCGCTGAGGGAAGCGTTGACCCGATTGTCCGAAACCGTCCGTTTGCCCTGGCCGCTGCCGATAACGGTTCCGCCTTCCTCATCGCAAGTGTTTCTGCCACGGCCGTAGCCAGATTGCCCGTAACTGCCGTTCCGTCTATATTCGGACGAGCTGTAACCGCCGCTCTTATACCCTTCCGTATTTCGGAATCCCGTACTTACCAGAGAAGGCCGGTGATACTCGTGCACCAGCTTTTCCGGAATTTCTTCCAGAAAACGGGATGGCATGGAATAATTTGTCTTTCCGTATATGGTACGGGTCTTAGCCCCCGTCAGATATAAAATCTGTTTGGCCCGGGTGATACCCACGTAACATAGCCGTCGCTCTTCTTCCATCTGTTCGTCGTCCATCAGACTGCGGGCATGGGGAAACAGGCCTTCTTCCATCCCCGCCAGAAACACCACCGGGAACTCCAGCCCTTTGGCAGAATGCAACGTCATCAACGTAAACTTGTCATTATCCAGTTGAGCATCGTCAATATCAGAAACCAGTGCTACATGTTCCAGGAAACGGGCCAGCGTTTTTTCTTCCCCTTCATCCTTCAGAAAATCCCGGGCCACACTGATCAGTTCCTGCAAATTTTCCGCCCGGCTTTCCGACTGCGGCGTCCGTTCAGCCTGCAGTTCTTCCAGATAACCCGTCTTATGGATCACATCGTCAATGAGTTGTTCTATCGGGACAGAATCTGTTTCGGCCATAAGGTCAAAGAGGATGCCGCTCATTTCTTCCAGTTTACTGATGAAGCGGGAGCTCAGTCCGGGGACCGCCGCTGCGTTCGTAATCACTTCAAATAAAGAAATCCCCTGGGCATTGGCATAGTCCTGCATCTTGTTGACAGTAGCCTGCCCGATGCCCCGTTTAGGCACGTTGATGATGCGGAGCAGGCTCAGTGTATCGTAGGGATTGTACAGCAGCTTCAGATAGGCCATTACGTCCCGGATCTCTTTACGGTCGTAGAATTTGACGCCGCCTACCATGCTGTAGCTGATTCCGCTTTTGATCAGCATTTCTTCAAACACACGGGACTGGGTATTGGTACGGTACAGCACCGCCATATCCCCGTAAGAAAACCGCCCGCTGCGGATCAGCCTCTGCGCCTGCTCCACCACGAAACGGGCTTCGTCCCGTTCATCCATGGCGTTATAATACGTGATGGCCGTCCCCACAGGATTGTTCGTCCATAACTTTTTCGGCTTGCGTCCTGTATTGTTTTCGATTACCGCATTGGCCGCATCCAAAATTACAGTAGTCGAACGGTAATTCTGTTCCAGCTTCAGCAGCTCTGCTTTGGGATAATCTTTTTCAAAATCCAGAATGTTGCGGATGTCCGCTCCCCGCCAGCCGTAGATGCTCTGGTCTGCGTCGCCTACCACGCACAGGTTACCTTCGTCCCCCGCCAGATACCGGGTCAGCAGATACTGGGCCCGGTTGGTGTCCTGGTATTCGTCAATCATGATATAACTGAAGCGCTGCTGATATTTTTCCCGTACGTCCGGGCATTCAGCCAGAATCTTGACGGAAAGCATCAGCAGGTCGTCAAAATCCATGGCGTTATTGGCCAGAAGACGTTTTTCATATAACGTGTAAACCTCCGCCGCTTTCTGTTCGAAAAAATCCCCCGCCAGTTTAGCAAAATCTGCAGCATTCTGCATCTGGTTCTTGGCGTTGGAAATCGCGTTCTGCAACGCCGCCGGCGGAAAACGCTTTTCATCCAGATTCATGTCCTTCAGGATAGATTTTAATAAATTTTTCTGGTCTGCCGCATCATAAATCGCAAAATTGCTTTTATGGGTTCCCAGCACCTCAATTTCCCGGCGCAGGAAGCGGGCACAAAATGCGTGGAAGGTGTACAGCCACACGTCTTTCGCCGCGGGGCCTACCATGGCGTCCACACGGGAACGCATCTCCCTGGCCGCTTTATTGGTAAAGGTGATCGC
>DOSQ01000119.1:243-489 GCA_003512125.1 Acidaminococcaceae bacterium | reverse complement strand
CTGCCTGCCCCTGCCAGGATCAGCATCGGTCCGTTTATATGTTCTACCGCAGTCTGCTGCTGCGGGTTCAGGTTGGTAATACTGTCGTTCATCAGGTCCTCCAATACATGTAATCTGGACAGATATTCAGCCTTTTTATTTTACCACAAAGCACAGGTTAAAAAAAGTAATATTGTGCCGGTAAAATCTTTGAAAAAAGCAGAAAACACACCTCTGCCACATCAGTGTGGAACAGAGGTGCGTTAT
>DOSQ01000119.1:0-143 GCA_003512125.1 Acidaminococcaceae bacterium | reverse complement strand
AATCCGGAGTCTGACAACTTCAAAGTTATTTCTTAATTTTACGGATCGTTTCTTCCATTTTACCCATCTTCTTTTCCAGCGATTCTACTTTCTTCTGTGTCAAATCAACTTTCTTTTCGATGGCAACCGTTTTTTCACGCAGT
>DOSQ01000189.1 GCA_003512125.1 Acidaminococcaceae bacterium | reverse complement strand
CGGCCATTTCATTCAGCCTTTTCCATATCTCGCGTCGTTCTTCGTACAGTTTTCCGGCATCTGTTAATGCCTGAAGAAATTCGGGCCAGAGCTTATGTTGATTGTTTATAACGACATGATTATTGGCGCTGACAACGATAGCATTATCAAATTCTTTGGGGTTGATATGTGCAATCAGGAACGTACCAACGCCGTGCCGCCTAATGGGAAAATGAAGACCGACGAACTTGTGAAGGACATGTTTATTTTCCCCGTCCCCGCATGATAACTCCGTAATGGCGGGTGTGTAACGTCCTCCAAATGTTGAACAGTGCAACAAGATAAGATCAGGGCCTTTTGCATCACAGAGAAAATCCAGTTTCAAACGATAACCGCCAACATTGTGTTCAAAAAGTTTGAATAGCGCTTCACCAGAATATTGCCCTTTTGCATTTTGGCTGATAGTTATTTTTACTCGTCGGGGATGTTTTGCAACATACTCGTCCACATACTCGGCTGCGACTGTATTGGGTAGTAACAGAAACCCCAGCATGCCAACAAGCAGAAACATCTTTTGAATCCAATTGTGCAATGAATAATTGTCCATTTTTATCCTTCAAGTTTGCGGGTTTTGATTTAGAAAACGTGTTCAACATGCCGGAGCCCATGGCGGTCACGCCAAATTTTATCTAAGTGCCTGTGGCCGCGATGGTCAATCCACCTGTGTTCCCTGACAAGGGCATAACCATGATGATGGCTGAACTTATGCACTGGTTTGTGATGCTCAATTTTAACCGGATGCGGTGGAAGGGTTTTATGTTTTGGGGCAGCTTCTGCGCTGGAGATACCCAGGATGCCGGCTACGGTTACAACAGCTAATAATCCTAACATTTTCTTCATATCAATCAGCCTCCTTCATTTTTGTTGGTTATACTATAACGTAATAATTGTTCAAAACTGTGTCGATAATCGTACAACTTTTTGTCATTTCTCTTTTTAGTTTTACACAGTTCGGGCTTTCTGTTATACTTAATTAATATGCATCCAATACAGGACTTATCGGTTTATATTTGTTTGATCACATGATATCTATGTGGAATACAAAGAGGAAAATGCAATGAATTACTTTGTAATTGATTTTGAGTTCACATTTTACAAAAAGCCGGTGGGAAGGCCTCGGGGCTTTTTCAATGAAATCATAGAGGCTGGTGCTGTTTTGCTTGATTCCCAGGGGGTTTCAACCGGCGACATGCATGTGTTTGTAAAGCCACATTTCTATCCAAAACAGGCTAAAGACGCCTATGATTTCTGCATGATTACGGAAAAGGAAATTAAAAAAGCAATAGAGTTTCCAGAAATGGTTAAGCAGATTTCAGCTTTATACGTACCGGGTCAATGTTATTTCGTTACATGGGGTGACGAAGATTTCAGGGTTCTTGACACCGGTTGTAAACGCCACGGCATTGAGAATCCCGTACGCCAGGAGGACTGCCTTGACCTGGCACGGGCTTACAAGTTTTGGAAAGATGACGATTATACCACAGGTCTTAAAGCTGCGGCGGAAGAACTGGAGATTGATTCGGAAGGACTTTGGCATACTGCGTATGATGATGCTTGCAATACCGGCAAGGTTCTCTTCAAAATGCTGGAAAAGGGCTGGAATATTGACGATTTTCTGGCAGCTCAGGCGTTGGAAAACCAATAACAATAATTGTAATCAGCCTGCGTGGGAACAAAATGATTGCAGATAAAAAGAAGTTCATTATTTGTTATGTATTGCTGATGCTGGGGACAGGTGTCGGGCAGCTGGCAGACTGGTATTATGGGAACGAGGATCCTCTGTGGCACCTGATATTCTATTTCGTTGTGATGCCGTTTCTTTCCTTTGCGTTGGGCGTTTTTACCGGGGATGATAGGAATGCATGGTATGTTCCCCTTGGCACAGCGGTGTTGTCTGCTTTGGTTTATATATTTATGGGGAATGGCGGATTCTCAATAGATACTGGTGCATTTCAGCTTTGCCTTCCGTCTTTTATCTCAGCGACGATCGGTGTAATGATTCGCCGTGCCATTCTATGGTGGAATAGCAATAAAGAGTGATTTTATAAACAGAATACGATTATCGATTTTAGCACTTACTGAAAAGGTAAGTGCTATTTTTATGCCCGTTTTAAGGAGGAAACATGAATATCTTTAACCGGTTTTACGAAAAATTTTTCCATTCCCGCGACAAACCCCAAAATGCCCTTATGGGTTCCATGCAGTATTTCTTTGGACGGAGCGTGCCGTTCCGCCCGACACTCCGGAAGCTGCAGAAAGAAAGCAGGATACTTAAAGAATGTTACGCATAGCACAAGACTTGTACAGGGGCACCTTCGTCAGCCGCCCGAACCGCTTCATCGCTATTGTCCGGTTGGATGCGGGTTCCATCGTCACGTGCCATATGCCGAACCCGGGCCGCATGTGGGAACTCCTGTTTCCCCATGCGGTCCTGTACGTCCGGAAAGCGGCACGGCCGGGGCGCAAGACGCCGTACGAGGTGGCCGGTATCGAACGGGACGGTGTCCCCATCCTGCTCGACACGCAGTATAACAACGATGTGGCGGCCTGGCTGGCCGACACGCAGCAGATTCCGGGCTGGGAAGGCTGGCATCTGGCGCGGCGCGAAGTGACAGTAGGGGACAGCCGCTTCGACCTGCTGCTGCAAAAAGGGGAGGACCATTTCTATGTGGAAGTGAAGTCCTGCACCTTGTTCAGCAGAAGTGGCGCCATGTTTCCCGATGCTGTGACGGAACGGGGCCGGAAACATATTCTGGAACTGGCCGCCATGGCGGATCAGGGCATCCGTACAGGCGTCCTGTTCCTCGTCCACTGGGACCGCGCCCGCTGGTTTTTACCGGATTATCATACAGACCCTGCCTTCGCAGAGGCTTTTTACAAGGCCGCCCCCAAACTGGACTGGAAGGCCCTGGCCCTGCGCTGGGACAACACCTTTACGGTTCCGGAGCCGGTGCGTCTGCTGCAATACCCGGCCGGAATCCTGGCCAGGGAGAATCAGGACCGCGGCGACTACATGGCCGTCCTTCAGCTGGCACAGGATAGGGAAATCGATACAGGGGCCCTGGGGCTGCGGCAGTATCCGGCAGGTTTCTATGTCTATGTCGGTTCCGCGCGGCGCGGCCTGGCAGCGCGCCTGGCCCGGCACAGCCGGCTCCGCAAGCAGATGCACTGGCATATCGACTACCTGCGGGACAAAGCATCCGTCACGGCCCTGATCCCCATCCGTACGGCGGACGACCTGGAACACGACCTGGCAGCGGCCGTGGACCGCATTGCGGATTGGCGCGTGGATGAGTTCGGCGCTACGGACTGCCATTGCCCGTCCCATTTATTCGGCTTCCACGAAAATCCGGTCCATACCCCGCGGTTTATGGCGGTTGTCGAGGATTTCCGCATGAACCGCCTCGATGGCATTCTGCCTGTTTAAACATTATTTAAAATTTCTTAATTCCGCCGCAAGACTCCGGTTACACATTCCTTAAACCTGCCTGTTATTGTAAAGGCAGCAAACAAAGGAGCGGTGACCATCATGATTTCAGCAATGAATGCAGCGGCTATGTATTTTGCAACGGAACTTACGGAAGGGGATTATTCCGTCCTGTTATGGATACAGGAGAACCTGCGTACACCTGGCGGCGATATCTTCTGGAACGTCGTTACCAACGGTGTGTTCTGGGTGTTCGCTTTCCTGGCCGCCTGGCTGATCCTGCGGAACAGGAAGCAGGGCCGGCAGGCCGCCCTGTATGCCGGCACAGCCCTTCTGCTGGCCCTGGCCGGCAAGGAAATCCTGAAACACCTGATTCTGCGTCCCCGCCCGTACGAGGCCTTTTACGACCTGATTCCGGTCGTGCATGCAGGCGGGTCCTCTTTCCCGTCCGGCCATACGGCAGCGGCCTTCGCCATCGCCCTGGTGCTGTACCGTTTCCTGCCACGGCGTTTTGGTATACCGGCTCTGGTGCTGGCAGTTATGGCGTCGTTTTCCCGCCTTTATCTGGGCGTCCATTATCCCAGTGACGTGGCGGGCGGCATCCTGCTGGCCTGCGGCGCCGCGATTCTGGCGGGGAAGATTGTCCCGGCCATGCAGCACCTTGCCGGCCGATACCTGGAAAATGCGCCGCTCCAGCCACTCTCCGGCCGGCGTGTCCGCTGACCTGGATCTTTAAAAAGAATCAAAACTACCCGTATAACGGGTAGTTTGCTCTGCGGCTAAAAGCCTTATTACCTGCCTAACCTAAAAGGTTTTTGTAAAAAGGCTACCAACCGCACTACATTCACTAGCAGCCCCTTACCAAAGGGGCTTATTTTTTATTCTTTTTCCCTGTGAAAGGGTCATACTCTTCGAACAGCGTCAATTGATCTTCTACCATATCTTCTTGCATTTGTTGCTGAATATACTCTTGGATTGTTTTCTTATTTCGTCCCACTGTATCTACAAAGTAACCCTTGCACCAAAATTTTCGGTTCCCATATTTATATTTCATCTGGGCATGCCGTTCAAAAATTATCAATGAACTTTTTCCTTTCAGATATCCCATAAATGCAGATACCGAAAGTTTCGGCGGAATTTTTACCAGCATATGTATATGATCTACACATGCATTTGCCTCTATAATTTCCACTCCTTTCCTTGCACATAAGTTCCTGATAATCTTTCCAATGTCTGCTCTCAACTCCCCGTAAATTAGTCTCCTACGATACTTTGGTGCGAAAACAATATGATAATTGCATCGCCACTTTGTATGTGCTAAACTCATTATATCCATATGGATTCTCCTCCTTCTATTGGAATGAAGTGGTTGGTAGCCATCTTTATTCTATAGGAGAGAGGAGCTTTTTGTATAGCTGAAAGCTTTCCGGAACCCCACGCATAGCGCGGGGTTTTCAACAAACGCAAAAAACCGGCCTTCCGCCGTTCGGACTGCCCGATGGGGTCCGATGCGCCGGAAGGCCGGTTTTCGTTTTGGTGTAAGGATGCGGAAAACCGCACAAAGAAGGGGGTGCTTACGGCTGGAATTTATAGCCGACGCCCCAGACAGTGAGCAGGTGCCGTGGTTTGGACGGGTTTTCCTCCACGGCTTCACGCAGGCGGTTGATATGGACGGGAATCGTGTCCGTCGTGCCTAGGGAATCCATGCCCCAGATGCGGGTATACAAGGTTTCCCGGCTGAAGACGATGCGCGGGTTTTCCATGAGGAATGCCAGCAGCTCGAATTCCTTGTTCGGCAGGGACAGTTCCTGGTCGCCGACAAAGACCCGGCGGGTGTCCGGTTCAATGGTGAGGCCGCCGAGGGAGATGCGCCGCAATTCCTTCGTTCCACGCAGCCGTCTGTATTGCGCAAGCTGTGATTTCACTTTGGCTGCCAGGACGGCAGGGGAGAAGGGTTTTTCAATGTAGTCGTCTGCTCCGAGGCCCAGGCCCCGGATTTTGTCGATGTCCGTATTGCGGGCCGTCACCATAAGGATCGGCGTATCAATCTTGTCCCGGATCTTGCGGCAGATTTCAAATCCGTCCATGCCGGGCAGCATCACATCGAGAAGGATGAGGCTGTAATGACCGGTCAGGGCCGCTTCCATGCCTTCGGTGCCGTCTTCCTTGATGACGGCGCCGTATCCGTTGATTTCCATATAATCCTTCTCAATGGCCGCAATGTCTTTATCGTCTTCAATAATCAGAATCATGTCTTTCATCGTCATTCCTCCTTAGCCAATGGGAACGTCATCGTGAAGGACAACCCATTCGGCGTCACGTTTTCAATTTGCAGCGTTCCCTGCATGACAGCCATGGACCGGGCCACAATAGTCAGGCCGATGCCGCTTCCGTCCGCTGTGTGCGAGCGGGCCTTATCCGTCCGGAAGAAGGGATCCGTCAGCCGGTGCAGCAGTTGTTCCGGGACCCCGGGCCCATTGTCCCATACGTGCAGTACCGCGCGTCCGTCTTCTACGGCAAGATGGCAATGGACCTCCGCTTCCGGCAATGTCCTGTATTTGGCACTGTTGGAAACCAGGTTCTGCAGAATCCGTTCCAGCAGCATCGTGCTGCCCCGGATGAAAACGGGTGTTTCCGGCACGGCCATCTTTACGGCGGCGCCGGCCTGCTGCCAGTGCAGGTCGTTTTCGGAGGCAATGGTGCGCAGTGTTTGTCCAAGGTCCAGCAGTTTCATGGGAACGGCCCGTTCCCCCAGGTCGATTTTGGAGAGCAGGAAGAGTTGTTCCACCATGCGGTTCAAATCTTCCGTCTTATGGTCGATGACGTCCAGATATTGTTTCCGCTTTTCCGGCGTCGAGGCCACGTTGTCCTTCAGTCCTTCGACATAGGCCTTGATGGCGGTCAGAGGTGTACGGATGTCGTGCGAGATGCTGGCGATCAGCTCTTTGCGGTTTTCTTCCTGCCGCTCCCGCTCATTCAGGGAATCCTGCAGTTTCACGGCCATGAGGTTGAAGGCGTCGACCACGGGGCGGAACTCATCCTGCCGGCCGTGGCCGATGCGTACACCCAGGTCTCCTTCCTGGATGCGCTCCGAGGCGTGCTGCAGTTCTTTCAGGGGCGGGATGATGTGATGCAGCACAAAGCGGGACAGGAACCAGCTGGAGAGCAGGATGAAGGCCAGGAGTGAAAGGGCGCAGACGAGTTCCGTGATATGCAGGGCGTGTTCGAAGACCTCGTCCGAAGCAGGTGGTGCAATCCGGTTAAAATAGTGAAGCGAATATACCCGTCCTTTTACAACCTGTTTTTCCATAAAGTAGTTCTGCTTTTGGGACGAAGCGTAGCGTACTCCGCTGGAACCCTGTTCCAGGGACGCCATGGTTTCCTTTATTTCCGGTGTCATCCCTTCTGCCAGGGACAGATTCCCGTATGTGTAGACGGCCTGTCCTTCCCGGCTGACCATGATGCAGTTGTAGTCCGGATCCAGCAGACCCATGAGCCACATGCCGGACAGATTGCCGTCAGGATGGTTGCGCAGGTTGCGGAACACCACGTGGTGGAGGACCATGGTGATACGTTGGAACTGGTTGACGTTCTCGGCATAAATATGGTTCCCGCTGTGTGCGAAGACGGCCAGGCCTCCGGCGCACAGGAGGAAGACGAAGAAGGTCATGACGATGGGAATGAAGAAGGTCAGGATATGCGACAGAATCAGGCGGTTCTTGATGTTCATAGCTCTACCTCGGAAAAGGGCCGATGGCCCCATCAAACCTTTTTCAGAAAGCTCCGGGAAGTACCCGGCCGGGAGTGTTTTTTGTCCCCTCCTTTTAAAATTATACGGATCTTTGTACTCCACTGCAAACATTTACGGGAAATGTTTTATGGTTTTTTAATGTCTGTTTAAACTTTGTTTAATTTTCCGTAGTCCCGGCTTTAATCCTGCTTGCTAAGATGGGACGAAACGGAGGCGGTACAGTCTCCGGATTCCACATGGCAAAGGAGAACCGGTTATGCAATGGTTTGACAAGATGCGGCAAGGCAGGATCCGCTGCCTCGCCCTCTTTTTTCTGACGTATATGGCGGCGCAGTCCCTTCTGCGCGCCGTCAATCTCCTGACGTCGCTGGACATGGTGTCCCTGGCGGCCGGAGACCTGCTGCGCACCTTTCTGACAGGGCTGGTCTACGACGCGTCGTCCGGCGTCTTTTTTACGCTGCCGCTGGCCATACTGCTCTGGCTTTTGCCGACGCGCTGGCTGAACCGGAAAGCGGGACGCTGCGCACTGCTTTGCGTGACCTTTGTCCTGAATGCCTTCCTGGTCTTTACGCTGGTGGCCCTGTACCTGTATTGGCAGGAGTTCCATACCAACTTCAATTTCATTTCCGTCGATTACCTGATCTACACGCAGGAAATGATCGGCCAAATCCGGGAATCGTTCAATATGCCTGTCATCCTGCCGTCCATCGCCGTGGCGGCAGCCCTGGTGACCTGGCTGCAGGGACGCCGTTATCCCCGGCACTTCGAGGGCAAAGGCAGGTCCGGCGCCCTGGCGGGGTGCTGCGCCGTCCTGGTCCTGTGTGTCCTGGCCGTCAAAGTGCCTGACGACGCTTGGCGGGACCGTGTCAGCGACAACATCTGCAATGTGGAACTGGCGGGCAACGGGCCCTACGGGTTCGTATACGCCTATTTTCATAATGAAATCAGTTATCCGCGGTTTTACAGACAGGAAGACGGGGATACGGTGAAACAGGATCTGAAACAGGCCCTGGCCGCCCCGAATGTCACGTTTCTGGACGGGAAGGGGACGAAGGGAATCGACATCACGCGCCGGGTCGTCAATCAAAACGCCCTGACACGGCAGAAACCGAACGTCGTCATGATTACGGTGGAAAGTCTCAGTACGGATTATATGGGTGTCTACAAGGGAAGCGTCGACTGGACGCCGCACCTTGACGAACTGGCCGGACAATGCTACATGTTCTCCCGCATGTATGCCACCGGTACCCGTACGGTCCGGGGACTGGAGGCTTTATCCCTGGCCGTGCCCCCGACGCCCGGCCAGTCCATCTTGCGCCGGCCTGCTTACGAAGGTCTCGCTACGCTCGGCGGGGCCATGAAGGAAGCCGGGTACACCAGTGATTTCCTCTACGGAGGATATGGCTATTTCGACAACATGAATGCCTTCTATGACAGCAACGGCTATCGCGTCCTGGACCGCCTTTCCATTCCCAAGGAGGAAATTTTCTGTGAATCCGTCTGGGGCGTGGCAGACGAAACCCTGTTCCAGCAGGTCCTGAAGGCCATGGATGACCATGCGGCCAAAGGAGAGCCGGCTTTCGAGATGGTCATGACGACCAGCAACCACCGTCCTTTCATTTTTCCTGAGGACAGGATCCAGGCAAAGCAGGGAGGCCGGGAAGGCGGTGTCCGTTATACGGACTGGGCCATCCATGATTTCCTGAAAAAGGCGGAACGCCGGCCGTGGTTCAACAATACGGTCTTCGTCATCGTGGCGGACCATCAGGCTTCGGCAGCCGGAAAAACGGCCCTGCCCGTGAACAAGTACCATATTCCGTGTCTCGTCTATGCCCCTGCGCTGATTGCCCCCGGTGTGAATGACCGGCTGATCAGCCAGATGGACCTGGCGCCGACCCTGCTGGGCATGCTGGGCATCTCCTACACGTCGCGGTTCATGGGGCGCGATATCGCCACCGTGCCTGCCGGGCAGGAACGTGCCTTCATCAGCACCTACCAGACGCTGGGATATGTGGAAGGCGACCGGCTTGTCATGCTGAAACCCGGCAAACAGTCCTCCGTCTTCCGCATAGCGGACTGGCAGAAGAGCCGTTACGAAAAACTCCCGCCGGATTCCGCCCTGGAAGAACGGGCCATCGCGTGGTACCAGGGTGCCAGCGAACTGTATCAAAGTGGCGGCCTGCAGAATCCGTCCCGACAACCCACGGCCGGGAGCTTATGAGGGCACAACAAAAAGGAAAACGCTTTGCACCTTTCCCCTGGCAACTCTTTTTGTTATAATGTAGATAACAAAATTCAAGTTATCAGGGGATATTTGTATGAATGCAGGAGTGAGATTGGAAACGGTGGCATCTCTGGTTCCCGCCTGTAAGACGGCTGCCGATATCGGCACGGACCACGGGTATGTTCCGGTCCTGCTGATTCAGTCCGGGCGTTGTGCCAGAGTGGTTGCATCCGACATTGCCGAAGGTCCCTGTACCGCAGCCCGGGAAACGGTGTCCCGTTACGGAATGGGGGAGCGCATCGAAGTGCGGCAGGCCCCGGGGCTGTCCGGCCTGCAGCCCGGCGAAGCGGAAGCGGTCGTCATTGCAGAATGCCAACAGATTATTGAAACAGTACGAAGAAGAGGAAAAGTTCCGGCAACGCAAAATTAAACGGCAGCGGAACATTGCGTATGTTATCGCTGCCGTGAGCCTTTTTGCGGCTGTACGAAAATTGTAATGAGACTTTATGGCCCGTAGGATAAAACCTACGTGCCTTTTTCAATTTTTGCTATAAGTGAAAAATCCAAGTTGTGTAGAGACAAATGTGTCGCTTAAAAAGCGACCATATAGCCTAAACTTGTGATATAATAAAAAATAATGTATGAAATTATGGAATAAAATTTTGATAACAACTAATTTTTACAGTCGTGAGAAAAGTTGCAATATTTAATAATGTGCTGGAGGAAAATTACATGCGCAAACTTTTAAGTTTGATGTTATGTGTAGCAATATTTATTTTATCTTTTGGTGTTGTTGCATGTAAATCAGACTCAGGCAATGCTTCACAACAGCAGATTAAAGCATCAACGTCAAATAAGAATAGTGATAAAGATAGTGAATTGAAAAAATATATTGCTTTAGCAAAAGAAGCTGATAAAAAAGTTGGTAAAGGAACTGAATATGAGTCGTTTAAGTGGTGGAGAAAAGCTGCTGAACTTGGTGATATTGAGGCTCAATATCAGGTAGGACAAAGCTATTTTCTTGGCTTCAGAGCAGAACAAGATATTAAGCAAGCGTTATATTGGCTTTCAAGACCTGCTCAAGAAGGTCATGCTGAAGCACAGTTCAAAGTAGGTTATATCTATGACGAATATTACAACGATTTTGATAAAGCGTTTCAATGGTATAATAAAGCAGCCCAACAAGGTCATGCTGAAGCACAATATCATTTAGCTCAATGTTACGAAGAAGGTATAGGCACAAAGAAAAATGAAAAGGAAGCTTTTAATTTATATAAAAAACTTACTGAACAGGGACATGCTTTTGCCTTACTTAGTTTAGCAGATTGCTATAGAAAAGGGACTGGTGTTTCAAAAAATAATATCAAGGCAAAAGAGTTATATGAGAAAGCATTAAAAAATGAAGATACCGCAGGCTTTGCTAAAATAGAGTTGGATGAAATGAAAGAAGAAAAAAATAATAATTCATAAAACTTATACAAACGAAATAAAAGAAGCAGATCGTTTTTCAGAATTTGGTATTATACCAGGGTTCGCACAGAGTGCACCTGCTCCTTTTAAATTGATAGGTAATTTTCCGTCGGGAATCTCCCCGGCGGTATTTTTTTTGCTTTTCACTATAATTTTTGGCTCAAAGTGAACAGAGGAAGATAAGGAGCGGGGGTGCGGTAATCGTTAAAGCCCCGCCAGCGCTTCTAAATCAAGTGGTGCGATATCTTTATCGAGCCATTTTGGGCCGCCTTAACGAAGGGGGTTAAGTTTTTCGGGTTGGGGTGAGAGGAAAGAAAAATTTTGAAAACAGCCTTAACTTTTTGGTGTTTATTTCCCATGTGCAATGAAGGGCGGTTTTCAGAAAAACTTCCTGATATTCCATGGACGGAGGAATCGGATATGACGGAAAATGAAAGAACGAAAATACTCAAATTACGTGCGGAAGGGAATGGATATGTAACCATTGCCAGAAAACTGGGCGTATCGCTCAACACAGTAAAATCATTCTGCCGCAGGAAGAAGATCAATGCAAAAAAGACGACCGGCTTTTCTGTGGCAGGTAAAGGGAACACGACCCGTTGTGAAAACTGCGGTCAGGAAATCCGGCAGGTCGCAAAGCAGAAACCTCGACGCTTCTGCTCTGACAAATGTCGGAACCAGTGGTGGAACACTCACCTCGATCAGGTGAAACGAAAAGCTGTCTATTATTTTAAATGTAAGCATTGTGGTAAAGCGTTCCAGGTCTACGGGGACAGGGAAAGAAAATATTGCTGCCATGCCTGCTATCTTGCCGACCGGTTCCATGGGAGGGAACGCCATGAGTAAAGAAGAACTCCGAAACGAAAAACTGTACCAGGCCACGATGCACATCGCCCGAAAGATGATGTCGGAGGGACTGATTTCAGAAGAAGAATACCGGAAGGTGGAAGTCATTTTCCTCAAAAAATATCACCCGGTGCTCGGCTCGTTATTTTCCGCGGTTGGTTGACTAAATTGCCGGAAAGAGTGATGAATGGCGTAGGAAGCAGCCGGTCACGGCGATATTCAAAGGAGGGAGAAGCGTTGGATAGGAAAGAGCTTTGGAAGGAAATGCTGTATCAGACCACCATGCACATTGTGCGGAAGATGCTCTCCGATGGCGTGGTTTCAGAAGAGGAATACCACCGGTTCGAAACAATTTATAGCGAAAAATATAAACCGGTTTTAGGCACATTATTTTCTTCTATGGCGTTGACTTCAACGCAATAAAGAGTGATATATGGTAGCGAAAAGGAGGTGATGACATGGCGAAAGTAATGCGGATTGAACGGTCCCGGCCTGCCTTGCAGACCAGGAAGAAGGTCGCGGCCTATGCCCGTATCTCCATGGAAACGGAACGGCTGCACCATTCCCTTTCCGCGCAAATCAGTTACTACAGCTCGTTGATCCAGAACACACCAGGGTGGCAATATGCCGGCGTATTTGTGGATGACGGGATATCTGGAACAGGTATTGCAAAACGGGATGGATTCCAAAGCATGGTGCAGGCCGCTGATAACGGGGAAATCGACATAATACTTACTAAATCGATTCAGCGATTCGCCCGAAATACAGTGGATTTGCTGAACACGGTTCGCCATCTGCGGGATATCGGTGTGGAGGTACGGTTTGAAAAGGAGCATATCAGCACCATGACCGGGGACGGTGAACTGATGCTGACCATACTCGCATCCTTCGCACAGGAGGAAAGCCGGAGCATTTCTGACAATGTGCGGTGGGGGATTCGGAAGCGGATGAAAAAAGGAATCCCGAACGGTCGCGTCCGGGCTTATGGTTACCGTTGGGAAGGCGATGAATTGGTCATCGTCCCGGAGGAGGCAGCCGTCGTCCGGCGCATATTCCAAAACTTTCTTGACGGGAAATCCCGGCGGCAAACAGAGAAGGAGTTCGCGGCAGAAGGCATCAGGACAAGAAACGGGAAACGGTGGCAGGATTCCAATATCAAGATGGTCCTTACCAACATAACTTATACCGGGAACCTTCTTCTGATGAAAGAATATATTTCCGACCCCATAACCAAAAAACATAAAAAGAACGGCGGTGAACTTACCCAATATTATGTGGAAGGAACCCATCCGGCGATTATTGATAAGGAAACATTCGACCTTGTGCAGGCCGAGATGCGGCGCCGGAAGGAGCAAGGCGAAATACCCCGGACTCGGTATGCCAGCTGTTTTAAAGACAAGATTAAATGCCCCGCCTGTGGCCTGTATTACCAGCACACCACCCGGTATGGACATGCAGAATATTGGCTATGCTGTTCCCATTCATATCTGCATAAGCCCTGTGGCATTGGCGGCTCGCTGAACCAAAATAACCTGAAACAAACCTGCGCTGTGGTGTTGGGGCTGGATCAGTTTGATGAAGATGTCTTTTTGGACAAGGTGGAATTTATCTGTGTGCCAAAGCGCAATGTGCTTGAATTTCATCTGAAAGACGGGATGGTGGTCACGAAGGAGTGTCCGAACACAGGACGCAAGGACCATTGGACGCCAGAGTACAAGGCCTGGTGGATGGAAAGAAGAAGGATACTGCAGAAGGAGGGTGAAAAAGAATGACGCAAAGAAAAGTGACGGAGATTCCCGCCACAATCAGGAAATTTACGGCCATGCCGATCAACGGCTTGCAAAAAAGGCGCGTTGCCGGGTATGCCCGCGTTTCGACCGACCATGAAGAGCAGGCGACCAGCTATGAGGCGCAGGTGGAGTATTATACGAATTATATAAACAGCCGCAGCGACTGGGAGTTTGTTGGGATATACACGGATGAAGGCATCTCTGCTACGAACACTAAAAAGCGTGAGGGATTCAAGTCTATGGTGGCAGATGCGCTTGCCGGGAAGATTGACCTGATCGTGACCAAAAGCGTGAGCCGGTTTGCCCGGAACACGGTGGACAGCCTGACGACAGTACGCCAGCTGAAGGCGGCGGGGATAGAGATTTATTTTGAGAAAGAAAACATATGGACGATGGATTCCAAGGGGGAACTGCTCATCACAATCATGTCCAGTCTTGCCCAGGAAGAGAGCCGTTCCATATCGGAAAACGTAACCTGGGGATATCGTAAGCGGTTCGCAGATGGCAAGGTCAGCTTCGTTTATGACCATTTTCTCGGCCTGGATAAAGACAAGGAGACGGGAAAGCTGGTAGTGAATCCCAAACAGGCGGAAACGGTGCGGCTGATTTTCCGCCTTTTCCTTCAGGGTTTCAGCCAGAATAAGATTGCGACCGAACTGACCCGCCGGGGCATAAAGACGCCAATGGGCAAGGACGTATGGAGTTCGGTTACCGTGCGTGCCATCCTTATGAATGAAAAATACAAAGGGGACGCCCTTTTACAAAAATATTACACGGTGGATTTCCTACAGAAAAAGAAGAAAAGAAACAACGGGGAGATCCCCCAATATTATGTAGAAGGAAACCACGAGGCCATCATCAATCCCGCTGCATTTGATTTGGTGCAGGCCGAACTGGAAAAACGGAAGGCGGATGGCTTGAACTACAGTGGCAGGACCATATTTTGCAATAAAATAAAGTGCGGGGACTGCGGCGGATGGTACGGGTCAAAAGTTTGGCACTCCACCGACAAATATCGCAAAATCGTATATCGGTGCAACAAAAAATACAAAGGCGAAAAATGCAAGACCCCGTTTGTCACAGAAGATGAAATTAAAGCGGCGTTTGTGGCCGCCTATAACAAGATGC
>DOSQ01000014.1 GCA_003512125.1 Acidaminococcaceae bacterium | reverse complement strand
TTTTGCAGCACCGTTTCGATATCTTTTACACCGTTTCCCCGGTCATATACCCCGGCCCGGCGAAGCGCAAAGGGTGTTTCTGTTACGATCTTTAATGTATTACAGCCTGCTATACCGGAAAATCCGTATTCGTACTTAAAATACTTGCGGACTTCAGCGATAATCGTGTCATTGAACGCTCCGTTGGGAAACGCGATGCCGCTGATCCAGAATCCCATCTTTTCATAAAACAGATTTAACGGCTGGTAGATCTCCCAGGGCAGCATATCCGGTTTGATGGAAGTGAGGGGATCGTGACTCATACTGTGGGAACCGATTTCCATTCCCTGATCGTGCATCTGTTTTATCTGTCCGTAGGTCATATATTTCTTTACACCATCCTGGTTTTTGGTTTTCCCTACGTCATTTCCCACAATATAAAAGTTCCCCCGGAAACCGTATTTCTTCAATAAAGGGAATGCTTCCGTATAATTATTCTCATACCCGTCGTCAAATGTCAGGATCACGGTGTTCATCACATTCTGACGGCTCTTTAACAGAATCATGGCCTGTGGCGCCGTAATCACATTATAGCCCCGGGCCTGCAAATACTTCAAATGCTCCTCAAACACCTCCGGAGCAATACAAAGATCTGCCGGCCATCCTTCCGGCACCCCGCTGATACTGTGATACATCAGCGCCGGTATGGCGCGCATCTTATAATTTTCAAAATCTTCTTTGATCCGTCCCTGGTACGCCATGCCAAAGATTGCGGCAACCACAAGCACGATGCGAAGGACACGGTAAACTGATTTAAATATACTCACTGATATCCATACCCTCATTTACTGCTATCTGCTGAATCTTTTTCAGCCGGTGATTCAGCCCCGACTTGCCAACCGTCCCATCCGTGAACTCAACGAGGTCGTTAAGGGAAATGTCAGGATGCTGCAAGCGCAGCTCCGCGGTTTCCTTCAGCTTTTCCGGCAACCGTACGTAACTGCCCCGGCTTTGCAGATACCGGATACAGGCCACCTGCAATACAGAAGCGCGGATCACCTTGTTCAGGTTTGCCGTTTCGCAGTTGACCTGCCGGTTCACATGATTGCGCATCTCCTTGACGATGCGGACGTTTTCAAACTCAAGAAGGGACTGATGCGCACCGATGATGGAAAGGAAATCGATGATGTGGTCCCCGTCTTTTAAATACACAATAAAATCCTTTTTCCGGTCCGTCATACGGGCAGACAGCGAAAAGCCGTGCATGATTTTTAAAATCAGCCTGGCCAGTTCCTCATTTTCTGTAACGATTTCCATATGATAATCGCCGGAGGGCCGGCTGACAGATCCCCCCGCCATAAAAACACCCCGCAGGAACGCTTTTCTGCAACAGACCTTCCCCAGCAATTTGCTTTTTTCTTCTTCCTCCGAAGGAAGTATCTGCAATTCACGTAACGCATCTGCAACCCGGCTGTCAGGCAGCACTTCTACCTGATAGCGGTTGTTCTTTTTCAGTCGCCTTGAACGCGTAATCACTACTTCCGTCTGTACCTGGTAGTGGCTTTTCAGTACCTGCAGGACCCGCCGGGCCAGCGCTGCATTTTCTGTGGAAAAATGGATCCCGATATTTCTCCCCCGCAGCACCAGCGCGCCGCTCATGCGAAGTACACCCAGCAATTCAGCCTTTTCGCAGCAGGGCTTCTGCCCTTCTATGCGGGCCAGTTCATTTTTTACATCTGAAGAATATGACAAAGCAGCCTCCTGCCCAATTATATTACGATAACGTTTTATTCAGCTTACGCATATTGTGCCGCATAAAGAAGTAATCGAAGAACACAAACCCTCTGCCGAACAATCGGAGCCGGTACGTCAGAGACATAATGGCCTGCGCCAGCTTCTGCGGATCGTGACGCACCATGTCCGATTTACTGATCAGTCTGGCTTTGATCACGTTGATGCCCATCTGTTCGATCTTTTCTACATCAGGGGAAATCGGCTCCTGTCCTTTCGCTCTGTACAACGCCTTCTGTTCTTCAGAAATCTCTTCACTGTTGACGATCACATAATCCAGAAACGACTGGCCTGCATAGTCAGTCAGTGTCTTTACATGTTCAAACGCACCGAACCCGTCGGTTTCCCCCGGCTGCGTCATGACGTTGCAGATATAAACTTTGATGGCCCTGCTTTTAACAACAGCCTCCCTGATTTCGGGCACCAGCAGGTTGCAGATGACGCTGGTGTACAGGCTTCCCGGTCCCAGCACCAGTATGTCCGCCTGCATAATGGCATCTACCGCGCTTTTGGATGCCGGCACGTTATCGGGAACCATATGTAACCGCTGGACAGTCTTATGCGCCTGGGCAATTTCTGCCTGCCCCATGACAAACGTTCCGTCTGTCATATCGGCTGCCAGCTGGATATCATGCAGCGTAGTCGGAATCACGCGCCCGCGGATTTTCAGTATCTGGCTGGCCGCATCCAGGCCTTTTTCCATACTGCCTTCCGTTTCCGCCATCGCTGCCAGAAACAGGTTCCCAAGGCTGTGGCCGGAAAGATAGGAATCCCCTTCAAACCGGTATTGCAGAACCCGCTCCATCAGCGGTTCGCTGTCGGCCATCGCCACCATGCATTTACGCAGATCCCCCGGTGGGATGATGCCCAGTTCATGGCGAAGCCTGCCGGAGGAACCTCCGTCGTCCCCAACGGAAACAACCGCGGTACAGTTCCCCGTAATAAACTTCATCCCCCGCAGCAGCGTGGAAAGACCGGTACCGCCGCCAATTACGGTTATGGCCGGGCCGCTGCTCAGTTTACGCTGCGTAAAGATCGTTTCCATCAGTGAGCCGCTGTTTTCAGGGCTTACCGCTTCCACGACGGAACGCACAATACGCCGTATAGCATAAACTATAATGCAGACCCCCAACACCATACCGGCGATTCCGACAGCAATCGTCATACTGTTTCCGTATTGGCCGGTCGCCAGGTAACTGATACGGAACAGCAGTTCTTCCACCATTCCCATCACCTGGTTGTTAAACAGCAATGCCAGGGAAATGCCGCAAACGATCACACCCGCTGTAAATAACAGCAGCCACCGTTTTAATTGCATTCCCGGACAAAGCCAGCTAATCCATCCCATTCATCAAAACTCCTGACACTCTTATTTTTTCTGCTCTATCTCCCGGTGGAGCAGTTCCACCCGATATGACTTTAAGCGAAGATAGTTATAAATATTGTTCGCAATGTACACGGAACGGTGCTGCCCGCCGGTACATCCCACACTGATCACCAGCTGGCTCTTCCCTTCCTTTTCATACTGGGGGATCAGATAGGCCAGCATCTCGCATTCCATCCGGAGGAACTTGTATGTCTGCGGGAATTTATTCAGGAAATCCTGCACCGGTTCATCGTTACCGGTCAGTTTCTTTAAATCCGCCTCGTAAAACGGATTCGGCAGGAACCGCACATCCAGGACCAGGTCGCTGTCCAGGGGCAACCCGTATTTATAACCGAAAGACTGAACTACGATCAGCATGCCCGGAGCCGAATTTTCATCACCGAACAGATGCGCGATCTCATCTTTCAGCCTTGCATTGGCGTAACGGGACGTATCGATGATATTTGTCGCGCGGCTCTTCACATCAGCCATAAATTTCCGTTCCAGCAACACGCTTTCAGCCAGACTGTTGCGTCCCTTCTCCATGGGATGCCGGCGGCGGGTCTCTTTATAGCGGCGGATCAGCGTGGCATCGTCTGCATCCAAAAACAGGACTTCAAAATCAAAGCCGTTGGCATGCATCTCATCCATGATCTCAACCAGATTGGAAAACGCGTCTCCGCCCCGGGTATCAATCACCATTGCGGTATTGCGCCCCGGGGTCTGACGGCTCAGTTCCATAAATTTCGGCAGCAGCATGACCGGAAGGTTATCCACGCAGAAATAATTTAAGTCTTCCAGTGTACGGAGCACCTGTGTTTTCCCCGCACCGGACATACCGGTAATAATTACAAAACGACCTTGTTCCATAGTGTTTCCTCACATCAGAATCCAACTTGACTCAAAAATAACTATCGGCTGCTTCCACGATCCATTTCCATTATAACACAAGGAAACGCTGATTCAATGAGTTTATGCGTTGACCATGCATACGGGCAGTGAATCAGTATTTCAAAAGCACCGGTAAGGTAAAGCACCCTGTGGGTTGTTTTTATTTGCCAGACTGCAATACTGTTTCAATGGCCTCGGCCACCCCGTCTTCATCATTGGAAGCCGTTACCAGCTTTGCCGCAGCCTGCACAGCCGGCTTGGCGTTGGCTACCGCCACGCCGATGCCCGCGTTTTCAATCATGCTCAAATCATTGTTGCTGTCGCCGATGCACATAATTTCTTCCGGCCGGATGCCATAGGATTCCGCTACCGCTTTGACAGCTTCCCATTTATTCACACCGGGTTCCATCAGTTCAAGAAAGTTATCCCGGGAGCTGGTCACAACTACTTTGTCTGCAAACTTCAGTTGTATATCCTGCCACACGGTCTGAAACTCTTCCGGCTTTGTCATGGCCAGTAATTTATAAGGCGCAACGTCCGGATGAAACAGTTTCTCGCCCATGGGTCTGGCTTTGATTCCTGATATCCGTTCATACTCCGCGGAAAAAACCGTCGCTTCTTTTACCCAGAGTTCATCCCCCTGATAGGACTGTATGTAGTATCCCTTTTCCTTGCAGTA
>DOSQ01000147.1 GCA_003512125.1 Acidaminococcaceae bacterium | reverse complement strand
ATATGCGGCTGGAGTTTAAGATTCCAGCCAGAGGCCTGATCGGATTCCGCAACCAGTTCCTGACCGATACCAAGGGCAACGGCGTTATGAACCATGTGTATGCCGGGTATGATTATTACAAGGGACCTATCCCTGGCCGTACCCGCGGCAGCCTGGTGGCTTTTGAAAACGGAGAGACCTGTGCGTACGGCATTGGAAACTGTCAGGAACGTGGCATCATGTATATTGTACCGGGCCAGAATGTATATCAGGGAGAAGTCATCGGTGAAAACTCCCGTGAAGATGATATGGACGTCAATCCCTGCAAGAAGAAACATGTATCCAACATGCGCGCATCCGGCAGTGATGATGCCATTCGCCTGATTCCCCCTATTTTCTTCTCACTGGAACAGGCACTGGAACATATCAACGACGATGAACTGGTAGAGGTTACGCCTAAAAATATCCGTATGCGCAAACGGGTATTGGACCGGGTAGAACGTGGCCGTATGCGCGGGCGTGCCAAGAATGCTGCTGTGGCCGATAAATAAGACCGGCAGGCATCCCGTTTTATGCAAATGGTTCAGTATCCAGATCCGTATATCCGGCATTTTATGCAAAAAACTTGAAAAAAAACCTGCTTTTACGGTATTTTTTTAAGAAAACATGTTGTGTTTTTTTTTGAATCTGCTACAATATATAGATATAGAGAAGTTTTTTGACCGTTCATTAAATCAGATGGGATGGAGGCTTTCGCATTATGGATTTTAAAAATTCAGCAATGAAACTTTTTAGTAATGAAGAATCTGTTGACACGTATGCCGGCCCGTATGTAGTACGGCCCGGTCAGCTGGATATTCTGGTGCGTACCCCTCATACCTATGAAGATGCAGTTTCCTATGCGGAAAAACTGATGGAAGGTTGTGCGGTTATGGTTAATTTTGCGGAAGTGGACAAAGAAACCCGCAACCGCATTTTTGATTACATGTGCGGTGTAAGTTATATTGTGAATGCCAGCATTTCCAAGGTCAGTGATACGATTATGATGTATGCACCGTCCCGGGTGGATGTGGAAAAACAGGCTCCGAAAAAAACTTCCTGGCTGGGAAGATAAATTAAACACAAACGGCTGTCTTTACAGGCAGCCGTTTTTCATGAAAAGATATGGGAGGAAACGTTATGTCGCATAAAGTTATTCAGGTTGAAGAGCGTGTTCCGTTGCTGATGAATATTCCGCTGAGCCTGCAGCATTTGTTTGCCATGTTCGGCGCGACGGTGCTCGTGCCGTTTCTGTTCAAATTAAATCCAAACACCTGCCTCTTCATGAACGGAGTAGGAACGTTGCTGTATATCTTTCTGACGAAAGGAAAGATTCCTTCATACCTGGGTTCCAGCTTTGCTTTTATTTCCCCGGTTCTTTTGATTATGGCGACACATCCCTATTCAGACGCGCAGTCTGGGTTCATCGTATTCGGTCTGTTGTTCGTCCTGTTCTCATTCATTGTTAAGATGATGGGAACGAAATGGATTGACTTCATTTTCCCTCCGGCTGCGATGGGGGCCATTGTTGCTATCATCGGTCTGGAGCTGGCGCCGACAGCGGCTTCCATGGCCGGCCTTGTAGGGGATAAAATTGAGTTGAATAACGTGATGGTATCCGTATTTACGTTGCTGGTCACCGTCATCGGTTCCGTAGCATTTAAAGGCTTTATGGCGATTATCCCGATCCTGTTCGGCGTTGTCTGCGGCTATATTCTGGCTTTTTTCCTGGGAATGGTCGATATGACTCCGGTGATCAATGCGCCCTGGTTTGCCATTCCGCAGTTTTCCGCGCCGACCTTCAACATGGATGCGATCGCGATTATCGCGCCGGCAGCGCTTGTGGTGCTGACCGAACACATCGGGCATCTGATGGTGACAGGGAATATTGTTGGTCGTAATTTGATGAAGGATCCCGGTCTGGACCGTTCCCTGTTTGCAGACGGCTGCTCCAATATTTTATCCGGCCTGTTCGGTGCTACTCCGAATACAACGTACGGTGAAAACATCGGTGTCATGGCGATCACCAAAGTCTACAGCGTCTGGGTCATTGGCGGCGCAGCTGTGTTTGCCATCCTGTTGTCCTTTATCGGAAAGTTAAGTGAACTGATCCACGGTATTCCGAGTCCGGTCATGGGCGGTGTCTGCATGCTGCTGTTCGGCGTCATTGCAGCCTCCGGTCTGCGTCTTCTGGTAGAACAGAAGGTGGATTACAGCAAATCCCGTAACCTGACCATGACGGCCGTTGTTATGATCGTCGGCCTTTCCGGCGCCAAGCTGACCTTCGGTACCATTACGGTACAGGGAATGGTACTGGCTACGCTGGTAGCGATTCTGTTAAGCCTGCTGTTCCATCTGTTCGAACATTTGGGTCTGATGGAAGAATAGAATATATTGACGATGATAAATATTGCAGCAAATTTGCAGTAAAAAAACCGCCGGATTTTCGAATCCGGCGGATTTTAAATATCGGGAATGAACGCCTGCGGATGGGACGGAACAGCCTATTCCGTTTCTTTCAGGGTTCTGGAAGCGCCTTTTAACGCTTTCAGCAGCTCCGGAGAGCCGGCAGGATTGCTCTGACAGAGTTTTTGAAGTTCCATGAAGGTCCGGAACTCGCTGCCCCAAAGGTAACGGCCGTCGCCGTCGTAGCATGCCAGTACCAGATTCTGTTTGGCACGCACCGGCGTCCTTCCGTTGTCGTCAGTGACGGTAATATATACGTCCTCCGGAAAGTCCATTACGTATAGTACGGTGCCGTCTTCTTCAGTTTCTTCCAGAAAACCCAACAGGGAAAACTCTTTGGATAAATCTAACATAATCAATGATCCTCCTCGTAACGTAGTATTATGGAACCGGTGAGTAGTTTGTCTGCACGACCGGTCATCGCGCAAACTCATTAACGTTTTGTTCCCTTGTGATTTTGTTTTTTTTATTTTACCATGAAACAAAAGTATTGTATAATAGATTTGAAAAGAAAAGGGGAGGCATTTTCTTGAAAAAAGCAGAAAGGCAGAAAGATAATAAAATACGTCCGGGCATGCAGGTGGAGTTTATCTGCCCGAAATGCGGGACACACCTTGCCTGGGCTCTTCCTGATATGGAGATGAACTGTCCAAAGTGCGGCAACTGGGTCACCAATGAAAACAGGAAAAAGCCGAAGCTGGATCTGTTGCTGCCAACGGATGATGACCAGCTGACGTTGTTTTAAGGAAGCGCGAACCGGTCGGGTTTTCGGGCTTCTGTCAGGGTGGCAGAGGAACAGGTGCTTCCGTTTTGCAGTGAAAAATAATCAAAGGAGAGACGTGGACTATGAAAATTTTTATGGATACGGCTAACGTGGAAGAAATCAGGGAATTTGCGGATATGGGAATCGTGTACGGCGTGACTACCAATCCGTCGCTGATCGCCAAGTCGGGGCGCACACAGGCGGAAGTGATTCCGGAAATCTGCGCGCTGATCCCCGGACCCGTAAGCGCCGAAGTGATCAGCCAGGACTGCGAAGGAATGGTAAAAGAGGCCAGGGAACTGGTGAAAATCGCGGATAATGTGGTTGTAAAAATCCCCTGCATCACGGAGGGGCTGAAAGCGGTCAAGATTCTGGCAGCGGAAGGGATCAAAACAAATGTTACGCTGGTGTTCAGCCTGGGGCAGGCATTGCTGGCCGCCCGGGCCGGCGCGTCTTATGTGAGCCCTTTTATCGGACGACTGGACGATATCGGACAGGACGGTTCAAAGCTGGTAGAGGATATGGTAAAAGTATTCCGCAACTACCAGTTCAAAACGGAAATCATTGCCGCCAGCGTGCGCAATATGGAACATGTTGACAGGATGATGCTGGCCGGAGCGGATATTGCTACGATACCTACCAAGGTTCTGCGTGAGCTGATCAAACATGAGCTGACCGATAAAGGGCTGGCAAAATTTATGGAAGATTACCGGAACAGTCTGAAAAAGTAAAAGCGCACGTATTGTTATGCCCTGGAATATCGATTGTAAAAACAAAGTAAGTGCTTTTGGATTATTTTTATGCGGATGTGCGGCCGTATCGTTCATCCGTATTTCTTTTTGCGGAGGATAAGGAAAGACAATGAATTGGCTTGCATTGCTTAAATTGCCGTCACGTATTGCCGCTGTTCTGGCAGGTGTCGGCATACTGGGAGGCGTTTTTTCTCCTGCGTCTGCCGAAGCTGGGTACCGTAAGGTTCCGGAAAAGTATCAGGATGTGGATGTACAGGTGTTACAAAGCGGTCCGACGCTGCTGTTTTCTGACAGCCCGGAGATGGTTTACGACAACGGCATTTTGTATAAGGATGTTGTTGAAGGAGAAGGACGTGTATTTTTCCATCACGTAAACGGGACAAAAAATACCAGGAAACTGGCCATCCTGATGCGCCCTGTCGATAAGCGGGCCACGATTACCTGGGGATGCCGGGGGATCGGCGATCCGGACAAACGTTATTATATTTCTGCGCGAAAAGGACAGACGCGGTATTTTAACGAGTATAAAGAGCTTTTGAAAAAAGCACATAAAAACGAACTGGAAGAAAAACGGGAAAACAGTAAGAAGAACAGAATAAACAAAAACGAAATACCGGAGTACAGTTTTTACCGGAAAGTACCGGACTTACCGCTGACGACGCTGGCCAGGGGAGAATATCTGGAAGTTCTTTCACAGGCGCGTAATATGCAGCACGCTGGCGCCCGTCTTAAACCGGAACAGCTGTTAACAGGCATGTTTGATTTTTATACGAATCATCCTGTTGAAATTGTCATCATGATGTGCAACCCGGAAGAAGACGTTGATAAATTTTCCCGGGAGGGAATTCTGTTGCCGATGGACGAGCATCCGCTGCGTGGAACGTACCGGAATGCCGATCTGACATATATCGTTAAAAAGCCGGTTCAGATGAAGTGGTATCAGGCAAAGGCGTTGTGTATGGCAAGTTCTGACGATCCGTATTATCTGACAGGAATTGACAGTATGACAGGAAAAACGACACAGAATCATGGGAATTACGGTGTTGTTTATCATCTTGTATACAGTGTGGCAGGCGAACATCCCATCCAGTTGGGAATTAATCCCTGGGGCGGTGAATTTTATGGCACCGGCATGATGATTTCTGAAGGGAAGGCGGCTATTGTCAATATTCCGGGGAAAAACCTGTTCTTTGGCAAAGGCGACGAGGTAGATGATGTTTTTACCCATCTGCCGAATCATAAACGCATAGATGCGGAGTTTATCTGGTCTCCGCCGGGAGCCTCCAATCTGCCGATACGCGCGTTTTGGACTGTGAACAGACTTGAAGATAGTAAAAAATCTTAATTAACTTATCTTCGAAATGAGAACAGCCCTTTACAAATTGAAAAAATATGATAAACTTAAGTAAGAAAGATAAGTTGTAAAAGGCTTTGAAAAAGATTTTTTTAAAAGGTTTTTGTTAAGCAGTCTTTTTAGTAATAAGTATTGATTGGAGGTATGGCTGTGCAAAAGAGAAATACCATTCAGCGCCAGCTGGTCATTTCTGCAGTACGTTCATTGAGCAACCATCCTACGGCAGAAGAAGTGTACAACCGTATTGTTTTGGATTATCCGGATATCAGCAAGGGAACTGTGTACCGGAATCTGAACTCTCTGGTGGACAGCGGGCTGTTGCACCGCGTTTCCGTTCCCAGTTCCGCAGACAGATATGATCATATGCTGACGAAGCATTATCACGTACAGTGCGTGAAATGCCACAGGTTTATGAATGTAGATGATCTGGATTATTTTCAGGATCTGGACGATAAAATCGCGCAGATGACCGGATATCGTATGGAAAACCATAATATCGTGTTCCAGGGAGTCTGTCCGGAATGCCAGATTGAAGAGCTGGAAGCGAAAAAGCGGGAAGTGGAGATGGCGAAGTCGGAAGGAAGGAAACCGAATAAGATCAGCGCAAAATTATAGTTTTCTTCTGAACGCTTTTTAAACAGTTTTATATTATGGGATTAACATGTCTGTTTACAAATAAATACAGGTAAGGTATGATTAAGTTGCAGGAATGACATCTGCAACTTTTTCTGTTTTCAGAACGAGAGGGAAAATGAACGGAACAGGTAAGAAAGTCAAGAGTAAAAATGAAATTGGAAAAATACATCCTGTTCCTTCTGTGCTGAAAGGTCAGGAACTGGAGATTGAGATCACAGGTCTTGGAAGCACAGGGGAAGGCGTAGGACGGTTTGCGGATATTGCAGTGTTTGTACCGGGCGCGCTGCCGGGTGAAACGGTGAGAGCAGCAGCAGCCTTTATTAAAAAGTCTTTCATCATTGGGGAGCTGAAGGAAATCCTCGTTGCTTCCCCAGACAGGGTGGATCCGGTCTGTCCGGTTTACAAATCCTGCGGCGGCTGCCAGCTGCAGCATCTTTCCTACGAGGCGGAGCTGAAGGAAAAACGGGAACAGGTAAAAGCGGCATTGGAACGGATTGGCCACCTTCACGGTATTAAGGTAATGCCGACGATTGGATCTGAACATCCTTTATATTACCGTAACAAAATGCAGTTTCCCGTGTCGGGGAAAAACCGTGAACTGAAAATAGGCTGCTTTGCTTTAAACACCCATACTGTAATTGACGTAACGGATTGCTGTATCCAGAAACAGAAAAACAATGAGATCGCTTCTGTTGTCCGGGCTTGGATGAAACAGTTTAAGATTGCGCCGTATGACGAGGATAAACGTACCGGCATAGTCCGCCATATAATGGGCCGGGTAGGTGTACACACCGGGGAAATCATGGTCTGCCTGGTTACGGCACAGGATAACGTACCTCACCTTAAGGAACTGGTGAAGATGCTGAAAACCGCGATTCCCGGTGTAAAAAGTGTGGTACAGAACGTGAATAAGAGAAGTACCAATGTGATATTAGGAGAGAAGACCCGGTTGATTGCCGGAGCCGTTACGATTAAAGATAAAATCGGTCCCCTGAAATTCAATATTTCTGCCCAGTCATTTTTCCAGGTCAACAGCGAACAGGCAGAAAAATTGTATAATACAGCGTTGGAATTTGCGGATCTGAAAGGCACAGAAACCGTAGTAGACCTGTATTGCGGTACCGGTACCATTACCCTGTTCATGGCACAGAAGGCCCGGCAGGCACTGGGAATCGAAATCGTCCCGTCTGCTATTCGCGATGCAAAAAAGAATGCCCAGGCAAACCATATTGAAAATGCAGATTTCCTGTTAGGCGACGCAGCGGTAGAAATGCCGAAGCTTGTTGCCGGCGGGCTCCGGCCGGATGTGGTAATTCTGGATCCGCCCCGTGCAGGATGCGAGGAACGGGTGCTGTCGGCAATCGTGAAAGTAATGCCGGAGCGGGTGGTGTATGTTTCCTGTAACCCGGCAACGCTGGCAAGGGATCTGGCGTATCTGCATGAACACGGTTTTAAAATTGAAAAGGTGCAGCCCTGCGATATGTTCAGCAGGACGCATCATGTGGAGACAGTTGTGTTGCTGACCAACGTAAAACGGTGATTTTTATAATAATAAATGATTTTTATAATAATAAATAACGAAAAACAGATACTGTGTTTTTTATTATTTTTGGGGAGGCGATTTCATGCAAAAGACTTCAAAAACAGTTTCCATGGTACTGGCAGGCGATTCTTTCATCACGCAGCGGCTTCCGCGTGACGCGAAGCTGGCAGCACTGAAAAATTATCTGGAACAATTTGACGTGCGTTTCACTAATTTTGAGATACTTCTTCATGATTATGAAGTGTTCCCGGCGCCTGTCAGCGGCGGTACCTGGGCCTGCGCCCGCCCGGCCGTGCTGCAGGATTTGCAGTATCTTGGATTCAACCTTTATACCTGGGCCAATAACCATACCATCGACTGGAATCTGGGAGGCATCCTCACGACCAAAAAACATCTGGATGCTGCCGGTGTTGTACATGCCGGCTGCGGGATCAATCTGGAAGAGGCGGCACAGCCACGATATCTTGATCTGCCTCAGGGGCGTGTTGCAATCATAGGCGTTACTTCCACCATGAACGAGTGGGGGATGGCATCCAACCCGCGCAGGGACGTGCTGGGGCGGCCCGGTGCCAACGTGTTGCGGTATCAGACGGTCCACAAAGTCAGACCGAAAGAACTGGACACCCTTCGCAAAATCGTGGACCAGACCGAAGTGAATGCCGACCGTATGCTGCTGGAAAAGGAAGGGTTCAATAAGCCCATGACCGGTGGTTATCTGATCGGAAAGATCCGCTTTGAAGCTGCGGCCCGGGGCGAGAAGCCCGGCACCATCACCACGATGAACAAAAAGGATGCGGACCGGATCGTCCGTTCCATCGAAGAAGCGAAACGGCAGGCGGACTTTGTGTTTGTCAGTCACCACAGCCATGAGCGGAAAGGAATGCAAAAGAATCGGCCTGCGGACTTCTGCCGCGATTTCGCAAAGTTGTGCATCGATGCGGGAGCTTCCGCGTATATCGGGCACGGTCCCCATATCTGGCGCGGTATTGAGATTTATAAAGATAAGCCTGTATTTTACAGCCTGGGTGATTTCATTTTCCAGAATGATTCCGTGGAACGTCAGCCGACAGAATTCTATGACCTGTATGATCTGGGACCTGATAACACAGTGGCGGACGGGCTGGATGCCCGCAGTGCCAACGGAACCAGGGGCCTGGCGGTGGATCATTTTGTCTTTGAATCGGCGCTGGCGTCTTTTACGGTAACGGAAGGCGCAATCCGGGAAGTGGATCTGCAACCCCTGAGTCTGGGCTTTAAGAACGGGAGAAGCCTGCGGGGACGTCCGGAACTGGCGGATGCTGAATACGGCGGACAGATTCTCGCCGATATCGCGGAGCTTTCTAAAGAATATGGGACAGAAATTAAAATTTCGGACGGTAAAGGCAAAATTTCAATTTAGCTTGTATTTCCTTTTTCTGTTGTTTTTTTT
>DOSQ01000066.1:6885-9852 GCA_003512125.1 Acidaminococcaceae bacterium | reverse complement strand
ACGCTGCTTTGCATCTTCGCTACCCCCTGCGCAGTGGCCAGCTTTGCCATGGCGCAGCAGCTGGGAAGTAACGCGGAACTGGCTGGCAACAGTGTGGTGCTGACATCTGCGTTCTCCGGTGTTACGCTGTTTTTCTGGGTCATGCTGTTCCAGATGCTGGGAGTATTCTGAGGGAAACACGGCCACGGCTGGTGTAACAGGAAGCAGACAGCGGTCTCTGAAATGTTATTTTTCCCGGTGTTGCCAAAACGGCAAAAACGTGCTATTATTTTACAGTACCTTATTAAAAAATATACAGTTACCTCCTGCGGGCATAGTTCATCGGTAGAATGAAAGCTTCCCAAGCTTTAGAGGTGGGTTCGATTCCCATTGCCCGCTCCATAAAAAATAACTCCTGTCAATGTGGCAGGAGTTTTTATTTTGATGCTTCCAGTGAAATTGTAACATCGACCGTTGTTCCTTCCGGCAGTTCTTCCGGTTTTTTATCGGAGAACAGTGTGACTGTATCCTGTTCGATCTTGCGGATTACAGCCGGGAAGGATTTTTTGCTTCCGGCAGCGGTCACGCTGGCTTCCATCCCTTCCGTAAGGCGGGAGTCTGTGATTGCAGAAGGAATCGTAATCGTACAGTCTGCGGCAGAAAGAATCTGCATGACGGGCTGTTCTTTTTTTACGGCTTCTCCGTTTTTGCCCCATATCTGCCGGACGGTGCCGGTGACGGGGCTGACGATCTCGCTTCCTTCCACGGTAAGGATGACGGCGTCGTAGGCGGCCCGGTTCTTTTGCACCTGCTGCTCCAGTTCAGCCAATTCTTCCGGTGTATACGCACGGCTGGCCTGCTCATAGCGGGCCTGCGCGGCGGCCAGTGTGGCACGGGCGCTTTCCAGATCGAGCTGCGCCTGCTGCATCCGGTTACGGCTGATACCGCCAACATCGTACAGACGCTGCATCTTATTAAAGTTCTGTTCGGCATTCTGTACTTCGTTCCGGGCACTTTGCAGGGCCGCAGCGGCAGAAGCACGGCCGGCTTCATTGTTTCCCTGGGTGGCGTTGTTCAGCCGGGCCTGGGCTTTTGCCAGTTCGGCGGCTGCTTTTCCCACCTCCGGGTTCTCGTCCTGCGTACCCAGGCCGAAGAGGGGCTGTCCCTTGCGGATCCGTTCGCCGGTCTCCAGGATCAGGCCGCGGATCTCCCCGTCAACAGGCGCGTGGACTGTATAAAGGACTGCCTCCGTTTTTCCTTGCAGGCGGATGCTCTTCCCGGTTGCCCGGGTCCTGTTGCAGGCTGCTGTAAGGATCAGGCAGAACAGCAGCAACAGCATACATAGTTTTTTCATGGGTTTCTCCAGTATCATTTTTCAGTGTTTCCTTACGATTGTATTACATTTTCTGCTTCTTGTCACATACTATCAGGAAAAAAAGTCTTTTTTGTGAACGCAGGGTGTTTTTACAAATTCTTTATAAAAAAGAGTGTTAAGAAGTTTACAATGAAGTGTAAAATGTTATATAATGCTTAGGAAAAGTGTTTTAAATGTTATATGATTTGAATTGAATTTTTGAAAAATGTAAATATTTTTTGACAGAAAAGGAAGCACAGATGTTTTTCGATAATTACGATACCCCTGTTTTCCGTCCGCCCAGCGAAGCCAACAGCTTTATCCTGCGGGTGACCAGGGGCTGTGCCCATAATAAGTGTACCTACTGCAATATGTACCGCGGTGTGCCTTTTCAGGTTCTGACGGACGAAGAGATTGCCCGGCAGATGGCAATGGCCTATTCCTATAACAGGGACGGTGTGCGCCGTGTCTTTCTGGCGGACGGCGACGCACTGGTACTGAGCACGGACAGGCTGCTTCGTATCCTTCATGCGCTGAAACAGTATTTTCCCCATTTGCAGCGGGTCTCTTCCTACGCGGCTCCCAAGGACATTCTCAGGAAGTCGCCGGAGGAGATGATAAAGCTGCAGGAAGCGGGCTTGAAGCTGTTGTATTACGGTATGGAAAGCGGCGATTCGGTTACGCTGAAAGCGGTAAACAAGGGAGTGGACGGAACCCAGTCCATTGAGGCGGGGAAACGTGTCATTGCGGCGGGCATGAAGCTTTCCATCATGATCATCCTGGGCATCGCAGGCGTGGAAGGCAGCGAGCGCCACGCGCTGGAAACGGCGAAGGCTATCAGCGAGATACGGCCCACCATGCTGAGCGCCCTGTGCCTGATGCTGTACCGGGGCAGCGAACTGAAAGAACAGTTTGAACGGGGCGAATTCCATCCCCTTTCCCCCGGCGGCCTGATGCACGAGCTGCACATGATTCTGGAAAATGTGGACCTGCCGGAGCATTGCCATACCATATTCCGCAGCAACCATGTTTCCAATTATGTCAATTTTGCCGGTAATCTGCCAAAGGACAAGCAACGCTTGCTTGTTGAGGTTCAGATGGCGGCGGAGGAACTGGATAAATTAAAGACATGGGACGTTTATAACGACGACAGATATTAACAGTAAAGGAGATACGCCTGCCTGTGGCAGCGTGTATTCTATGTGGTGACATGCATTACAGAGGAATGAAACGAATCATTGCGAAAACGGTGGCAGCCGTATTAGTGGCAGTTCTGTGTCCGGTGTGGGGATCACAAGCGGTTCTGGCAGCCCCTGTCATCACCAATATGCCCCACAGGGCGGATGGAACGCGGATTACCGGCAATCAGACGGTACCCAGGTCGATGCCTAAAGATGTGACGGTGAAAACGAAACCGCAAAGTACAGTGACGGCCAATCCTCCGGCAGCAAATAAACCGGCAGAGACGAAACCGATACAGCAAAATGCGCCGGTACAGGCAGCGCCTAAACCTATGCAGCCCGCTGCGCAGAAAACTGCACCGGCACAGGCGCCCATACAGCCTGCCGTAAAAGCGGAAACTGCCAAACCGGCAGAGACGAAACCAGTACAGCAAACTGCGCCGATACAGGCAG
>DOSQ01000066.1:0-6743 GCA_003512125.1 Acidaminococcaceae bacterium | reverse complement strand
CGGCAGAGGCGAAACCGGTACAGGCAGCACCCAAAGCAGAGGCGACGAACGTGGTACCTAAGCCGGTGGTGAAAGCAGCGCCGGCCAAACTGCCTACTAAACCGCCGGGTCTGGAAACAAAGAAGCCTGCTCAGGGAAAACCGGCCGCGACAGAAAAGAAGGCCAGAGCGCAAAGGCCGGCCAAGCCGGAGCCGGAAAAATCGGTGTATCAGGTCGGTGACAAGGGCTGGAAGATCAAACAGGCCCAGCAGTACCTTCTGAAGCTTGGCTTTGATCCCGATGAGACGGACGGACGGTTCACCAAATCGACCCGTAAGGCCATACGTAAGTTCCAGAAAAAATATAAACTGAAAGAGACCGGTAACCTGGATAACGCTACCTATGAAGAGCTGAAGTTCCAGGTGGAAGCCAAGGAGTATGGCGGCAATGTAGCCAGTACCAGGATCCTGAAAACGGCCGCGCAGTACAAAGGCGTACCGTATGTCTTCGGAGGGACGACACCCCACGGTTTTGACTGTTCCGGATACGTGCAGTATGTGTTCGCAAAGAACGGGATACGGCTGACGCGTACGGCGGACACCCAGGCGCTGGAAGGCAAGTTTGTCTCGAAAAAGAATCTGAAACCGGGAGATCTGGTATTTTTCACTACATATGAACCTGGCGCTTCCCATGTGGGAATCTACGCCGGTAATAACCTCTTCTGGAACGCGACCAGTTCCAGAGGCATCATGCTCAGCAATCTGACTGACAGCTACTGGGGACCGCGGTACTATACAGCCCGCCGGATCCTGACTGGTAATGACCGCAGCCGCTGAAACAGATAAAATGGGGAGAGAGGAACGCAGCGATGATTCGTGAAAAAAGAAATAAGGAAAAATTAACGGCATATTACAATAAATTCATGGAGGACGGTATCGTCGATCCCAATGTGCATCCGTGGGTGGCGGAATCCTGGCTGCGCTGCCGGGCTCTTCATCTGCCTCATGAAACGATGCCCAAGATCAACCGCCTGACCCGGGAACAGATCATTGAGCATCAGAAGGCCCATGCCCAGATCGTAGAGTATGTGGACGGGTTGTATGAACAGAACAAACAGCATTTTAACGCCCATAATCTGAGCATGCTGCTGATTGACGACCAGGGTTATGTTATCAAAAATTATGCCATGCCGTTTTTCCAGCGGGTAATTGAAGATATCCAGGGGATGCGCGTGTTGGAAGGCGATGTAGGAACTTCCAGTATCAGTATAGCCCGGGAACATAATGTGCCTTTCCTGATGTTCGGCCCGGAAATGTGGATCCGGGAAAGCCATAACGGGGATGCCTGCAGTGCACCTATCTGTGTGCAGGGCAAGATCCGTTATATTCTGTCTTTCTGCTCCGTGGATCAGAGCGAACTTCCCTATGACCTTCTGTTATCGCTGTTGCTGACCATGAAATATTCCCTGGAACGGTATCTCGAAATGCTGGTCTACTGGAACGTGCAAAAGATGATCCTGAACGAATTGCCGGTCAGTGTTTACTGGCTGAACCGGGACGAAAAGATACAGTATTGTAATGAAAACGGAAAACAACGTCTGGACGGAAAAAATTCTCTGGCTGACGTGTTCCTGAACTATGAACATATCCCGGTTCGCCAGACGCTGGCAGGAAAGCCTGTATACCGCCGTGAAATCACCTGGATCACCCAGGACAAGACTTATGAAGATGTTACGACAACGCTGCCGGTAAAAGTAGGGAATAATGTGGAAGGGGCCGTCATCCTGTCCATGTCCATCGAGGACCTGAAAACTACGATCGCCCATGCGACCGGGTACAGCAGCCGGTACAGCTTATACAGTATGGTTGGCGAAACGGCGGAATTCCTGGCGCTGCAGCATAAGGCTACACGGATCGCCCGGGCAGATACCAATATTCTCCTGCAGGGTGAGCCGGGAACCGGCAAACAGCGGCTGGCCCACGGCATCCATCAGGCCAGCGCCCGGGCAGCGGCCCCCCTGCTTGTAGTGAAATGTTCCGATGAATCGCCTGAGGTCATGGAAGAAGAATTTTTCGGAAGGACGGACGGGGATAACCTGCCTGCGGCCGGTAAACTGGAACTGGCTATGGGCGGTACCCTGTTTATTGATGAGGTGGAAAAGCTCCCGGTAGAACTGGGAGACCGGCTGGCAGATGCATTAAAAGAAGGCCTGCCTGTCCGCGGATCGGGAGAACGGAAGAAGCTGAATGTCCGTGTAATCGCGGCCTGTGACAGTAATCTGAAGCGTCTGGCTGACAAGGGGCTTTTCAGCCGAAGGCTGTTTGAAATGCTTTTGGATACGGTTATGCGGATCCCGCCGCTGCGGGAGCGGGTGAAAGATATTTCCATCCTGGCAAACCATATACTGGCGGAAATGAGCGCCCAGTATAATATGCCCCAGAAGCATCTGACGCCGGAAGCGCTGAAGATACTGACCGGTTTCAGCTGGCCCGGTAATATCAAGCAGCTGCAGGGGGTCATCGAACGGGCATTCTTCCATGTACCTGGTACAGTGATCGAGGCAGAAGACATTAAGATGCCGGTGGATAAGACACTGGAAAAATCTTGGAAATATGACAAGGAAGCCTTTATCTCCGTGTGGAAAGCGGCGGGCGGCAATATTTCCAAACTGGCTTCCATGCTGGATGTAAGCCGCGTGACCCTGTACCGGTATCTTAAGAAGTATGAACTGGGACCGATTTCTCCGAGAAAGAAAAAAAAGGAACTCTGACACATGCGTTTACGAAAGAAGCCCTGGATCGAAAAAGCCATGCCGGAAGTGATGGAGGCAGGCTTTTTATACCGGAAGGATATAGAAAAGTTTAAAGGCCGCTGGCAGGAGCGGTTTCCCGGCAGGGAGATCTGTCTGGAAATCGGCTGCGGCAAAGGCGGATTTATTACGGGAATGGCTGCGCTGCATCCCGAAAAGGCATTTATCGGAATCGAGACCCAGTTTGACATCTCCTATTACCCGGCAAGGAAAGCGATGGAAAACGGGCTGGATAATATGGTGATCATCAATGCGGACGCCGCGTATATGGAAGACTGGTTCGCACCGGGTGAGATTCGTACCCTGTACCTGAATTTCAGCGATCCCTGGCCGAAAGCCAGACAGGCGAAACGCCGTCTGACCCACCGGAATTTCCTGGGAATGTACCTGAAGCTGCTGGGGGTGGGAGGCCGTCTGTTTTTTAAGACAGATAACCGGAAACTGTTTGATTTTTCCGTGGAAGAATTTAAAGAGTTCGGTATGGAGATACGGGAATTGTCATACGATCTGCATCACAGCGGGTACCGCAACGAAGTGCAGACAGAATATGAAAAGAAATTCAGTGCACTGGGAACGCCGATCAACTACTGTGCCGCAGTGTTCACGAAAGAGTCCGGCAAGGTGGAAACCCGCCCGCCGAAGAATATCCGTCCGGCGGGAACCGGGGATGTCTCCGGCTGACTTCCATATTCATTTTGACTGTCCTATAGATACAGATGTTCAGCTTCAGCTTTTTTCTGCAAGGAAAGAGGATATATACACATTATGCGAGAACGATTCATGTTATGGGAAAATCCCAAAGACGCCATTATCACGCTGATGATCCTGCTGATGGTCATCGGCTGCGTCAATGTGTTCAGCGCCAGCTTCGTCAGGGCGGAGGCCATGACCGGGAATCCCTACCATTTCCTGGTCCGGTATCTGGGATATGCTGCCGTGGGCGGACTGGTATTCTGGGTTACTGCGTTTCGCGTAAACTATAAACGTATGATGAGCCCGCGGTTCTATATGGTCATTGCCTGGGTCACGGTTCTGTTGCTGGCGGCGACGCTGGGCATCGGGACCGTGGTCAACGGTTCCCGCCGCTGGATCTACATTGCAGGGTTTTCCCTGCAGGCGTCAGAACTGGCCAAGGTGTCCGTCATCCTGATGGCTGCTTCCTTTTTGGGAGACCGGCTGCAAAAGGGACAGAAAGTAAGTTTGCTGGGATATCCCTCTAATCAGGCGCTGCTGATCACAATTCTTTTTGCGGGGCTGATCTTCCTGCAGCCGGACATGGGGACGGCGACCATCGTGTTTGCCCTGATGCTGGGCATGTATGTGCTGGCGGGGATTCCCAAAAAGCAGATCCTGTCTCTGGGAGGGCTTGGCGTTCTGATCTGCGCGCTGGCCATGATGGCTCCGTACCGTCGGGCCCGTATCTTCCTCTGGCTGGATCCCTGGAAGGATGCCCAGGGCGGCGGTTACCAGATGACCCAGTCTCTGATGGCTATCGGCAGCGGCGGACTGACAGGGCTTCCCTGGGGACAGGGGTCCAGTAAGTTCTTTTATCTGCCGGAAGCCCATACCGACTTTGCTTTTGCTATTTTCTGCCAGGAATGGGGCTATATAGGCGCGCTGTTTTTAATCGCCTGTTTTGTAATGATGGCCTGGGCCATGGTGACGATCGCAATGAATACGAAAGACCGGAGAGGATATATGCTGGTGGCGGGCGCGACACTTTTCCTGATCGGGCAGGCTGCCGCCAATATGGCTATGGTTACCGGTCTGTTTCCGGTTATCGGTGTGCCGCTGATGTTTATCAGCTACGGCGGCACGTCGCTGATTGCCAATATGTTTACCCTGGGCCTGGTGATCGGGGTTTACCGTAACGAAAGCGCCCGGGAGAGTATGGAAGAACGGATCGCAGCCGGGCTTCCTCCTACGGAAGACAGCAGGCTGAGGGTGGTTTCCTCCAACCGTTACAGGAGGCCATTCTGATGAAAAAGATAAAATTTACGCTAAGTGACAGCCGGAACCGGCTGCTGATTCTGGGTGGCCTCATTTTGTGCCTGTTCATCGCCGTGGCCATCAAATTACTGTGGATCCAGATTGTCAGTGGTACGGAACTGGGGAAACGTGCTACCATACAGGTTACAGACAAGATCAAGCGGCATACGCCCCGGGGACGGATCGTGGACCGGAACGGGGAAGAACTGGCCGTCAGCATCATGGTGCACTCCCTGTATGTGAATCCCGATGAGATGAACAAGAGCGCCAAACCCGGCAAACAGCAGACCGAATACCGGGATATCCCCCGTATTGCGGCCCAGAAGCTGGCGCCGGTTTTGAATATCAGCGAAGCGGCGTTGTATGAAGACTTTACATTAAAAGGCCAGTTCGTCTGGATCAAGCGCATGCTGGAACCCAAAGATTACGAACAGGTCGTAAAGATTATAAAAGAAAACAAGCTGCCGGGTCTACATTTCATTTCGGAAAGCAAACGGTATTATACGAAAAAATCCATGGCAGCCCAGGTGCTGGGCTTCGTCGGGACGGATGACAGCGGCCTGTCCGGGCTGGAATTGGCTCTGGATAGCATTTTGAAAGGCGCGGAGACACGACAGACCAAGATGGTGGACGCTATGGGACGGACCATTGCCGACCAGGACACGGATCTGGAGGAGAACCGGGAAAAGACCATGGTGGCCACCGTGTACCTGACCATTGACAGCAAGATGCAGTTTGTCATCGAAGACGCGCTGGATGATGCCATGAAGCGGACAAACGCGGCGGCTGCCGCGGTGCTGATCATGGATCCCCATACCGGAGCGATTTTGGCCATGGGCAGCCGGCCTACCTTTGACCCCAATCATTTCGGGAAATATCCTGCCTCCAACTGGCTGAACCGGGCTATCTCCATCATTTACGAACCCGGCTCTGTATTCAAGCCAATCGTAGGCACCATGGGCCTGTCGGAGGGCATTGTCACCCCGGATACGCCCATTAACGATACCGGTTCCATCCGCATTGCGGACCGGGTCATCAGCAACTGGGACGATACGGGCATGGGCCTGTGTAAATTTGAAGACGTCATCAAATATTCCATTAACACCGGCATGGTGCAGCTGGGGATGAAGCTGGGGGCTGAACGGGAAATCGCATGGGCGAAAAAATACGGCTTCGGGACAGCCACCGGTATCGAACTTCCCAGCGAGGAAGACGGGATACTGTACGACCCCAAGAACATGTATGAACCGGATATCGCCACCCTGGCCATCGGGCAGGGCATTGCGGTGACGCCGTTACAGGAACTGCGGGCCATCTGCGCCATCGCCAACGGCGGGGACCTGCTGAAACCCTATATCATTGACCGGATCGTAGCGCCGAACGGCGAGGTGATCCGCAAAGGCAAGAAGCAGGTGGTGCGGAATGTCATCAAGCCGGAAGTAGCAGCCCAGATGCGGACCATGATGGAAAAGGTGGTCAGCGAGGGCGGCGGCAAGACCGCCCGGATCAAAGGCTACCGGATCGCAGGCAAGACGGGTACGGCCCAGAAGATTGCCGAACAGGGCGGTTATGCGGCAGGGAAATATATTGCTTCCTTTGTCGGTTTTGTACCGGCGGATAAACCACAGTATGCCATGCTGGTCATGCTGGATACGCCCCGGGGGGCATTTTACGGTTCCCAGGTGTCCGCGCCTATCTTCCGCGACACCCTGCAGCAGATCCTGGTGGCCAAGGGCATCCAGCCCAGCAACAGCGAAGGCCTTCCCAGTTTTGAAGCTCATATGAAACCGGGGCAGCGGGAAAAACCGGAAAAAGCGCTGCCGTCCCTGAAGCCGAAAGGAAAGAACTGGATCGTGCCGGACTTTTCCGGTTTTGATGCCCGGGCTATCACCGGCGAACTGCAGAAAGGAAACCTGGTGCTGGAGCCCTACGGCTCTGGAAAAGCTTATCAGCAGAGGCCTGCCGG
>DOSQ01000061.1 GCA_003512125.1 Acidaminococcaceae bacterium | reverse complement strand
GCCGCACCTCATCCAGCGCCTCAACACCCGGCAGCGCCTTACCTTCCAGATATTCCAGGGAAGCACCGCCGCCGGTGGAAATATGACTGATCTTATCTTCCAGGCCAATCTTCTTGATAGCCGCCACGCTGTCACCGCCGCCTACGATGCTGACTGCGTTACTGTCCGCAACGGCTTTGGCAACCGCTTCTGTGCCTTTGCAGAACGCATCCATTTCGAATACGCCCATAGGCCCGTTCCAGACTACCAGTTTGGCATCTTTTACCGCATCTGCATACAGTTTGCAGGTTTCCGGGCCGATATCCAGGGCCATGTAATCCTGGTTCAAATCGTCCAGTACAGATACTTCATACACGGAATCCGGTTTAAACTCTGCTGCCATCACCAGATCTACCGGCAGCAGGATTTTTACATTCTTCACAGAAGCTTCCGCCATGATGCGCTTCGCTTCTTCTATCTTGTCTTCTTCCACCAGGGATTTACCCATGGGGATGCCTCTGGCCGCCAGGAACGTATTGGCCATACCACCGCCGATGAGCAACGTATCCACTTTGCCCAGCAGGTTGACGATTACGCCGATTTTATCCGAAACCTTTGCACCACCGATAATTGCGGTAAACGGATGCTCCGGATTGTTGACAGCATCGCCGATAAAACGGATTTCCTTTTCCAGCAGGAAACCTGCCGCACTGGGCAGGAAATGGGTTACGCCTTCCACGGACGCATGGGCCCGGTGGGATACGCCGAAACCGTCATTTACGTACAAGTCTGCCAGAGAAGCCAGCTTCTCTGCAAATTCCAGATTATTTTTCTCTTCTTCTTTATGATAGCGAAGGTTCTCCAGCAACAATACAGAACCGGTCTCCAGCTTCTTTGCCGCTTCTTCCGCCGCCGGCCCGATGCAGTCTTCCGCAAAAGCAACCGGTTTCCCCAGCAGCTCTTCCAGATGTTTTGCAATCGGTTTCAATGTGTATTTGGGATTAGGCTCTCCTTTCGGACGGCCCAGATGGCTCATTAAAATTACAGCCGCTTCATGGTCCAGCAGATACTGGATAGTAGGCAACGCCGCCACCATACGGTTATCATCCGTAATGTTGCCCTCGGCATCCTGAGGTACATTAAAATCTACCCGCACCAGGACCTTTTTGCCGGCAACATCCAAATCGGAAAGGATTTTTTTATCCAAAGAAATCATGCTCCTCTCAAAACCTGCTATGTTTTGGCAGATTTATATTTAATCAATAAAAGTTTTACACCTGCAACAGAGCGAATTTTCGCTTTAAAAATGAATTAAACAACGCTTATCCTAAAATGCAAACAAAGCCGACGCCCTGCAGAAGGGCGCCGACTTGCTGTCAATTATAAACCTTTTTTGCCAACGTAAAGAGCAAGGTCAACCAGACGGCAGGAATAACCCCATTCGTTGTCGTACCAGGCAACTACTTTCGCCAGACGTTTGCCAATCATCATGGTAGACTGGCCGTCAATGACAGAGGAAACTTCACAGCCGATAAAGTCACTGGATACCAGCGGCAGATCCGTATAACCCAGGATGCCTTTCAGTTCGCCTTCTGCCGCTTCCTTTAACGCGGCATTGATTTCTTCCACAGTAGCGTCTTTCGACAGGTTCACTGTCAGGTCGGTCAGAGATACGTCCGGCGTGGGAACGCGCAGGGCAAAACCATTCAGTTTGCCTTTCAGTTCAGGCAATACGAGAGCAACCGCTTTTGCAGCGCCGGTGGTGGTAGGAATAATGGACATGGCAGCAGCACGGGCGCGGCGCAGATCTTTGTGGCTTACGTCCAGAATCTTCTGGTCATTGGTATAGGAATGAACGGTTGTCATCAGACCGCTTTCGATACCAAATTTTTCCAACAGTACTTTGGTAAAGGGAGCCAGACAGTTGGTGGTGCAGGAAGCATTGGAAATGATATGGTGTTTTGCCGGATCGTACTTGTCCTCATTTACACCCATAACAATGGTAATATCTTCATTTTTGCCGGGAGCGGAAATAATAACTTTCTTTGCACCATTATCAATATGTGCCTGGGCTTCTTTCGAATCTTTGAATTTACCGGTGCATTCCAGCACAATATCCGCGCCATATTTGCCCCAGGGGATCTTGGTGATATCCGTCTCGCTGATAACCGGAATCTTTTTGCCGTCAATCACAAGGAACCCGTCTTCCCATGCAACATCTTCCTTCATTGTCCCATGAACGGAATCATATTTTAACAGATGCGCCATGATTTCGCCGACTGTCCGGTTGTTAATAGCTACAACCTCTGCATCAGGAAGGGTCAGGATCCTTCTCAATGCCAGACGACCAATACGACCAAAACCGCTGATACCAATTCTTACCATGCTAAACTCCTCCTTAAAATAATAAATTTAGATAATTTGTTGCCAACATTCAAAACACAGTCGTTTAATACTGTGATAAATGCAGTATTTATTGACGTTTATCAGTTTTCTTCCCATTTGCAGCAATCTTTTTATAAATCACAGAAATCTGCCGCAAATAAAAAGAAAATTTACTCTTCCCTAAAGGATATTGTAACATAGCCCCCTGCAAAAGTGAAGAGTAAATTTCGTCATTAACGTATCATTAATTCTGTAAATTTATATTAAACGTATTCAGTTTCTGATTCTGTCCGGTTTTCAAGCATCAATTCAGAACAATTAATGCTTTACATTAGACAGGTTCCAAACCCATTAACGATTTTGAACCGTCTCCGGACTCATGTCATGATAGTGCAGCCGTTGATGAGCCGTTTTTTCCCAGTCGGTTCCCTTTTTTCCATAATTAGCGTAAGGATCAATGGACAAACCGCCGCGGGGTAAAAATTTTCCCCATACCTCTATGTACTTGGGATCCAACAACCGTATCAGGTCCTTCATTATAATATTCACGCAATCTTCATGAAAATCCCCATGATTACGGAAGCTGAAGAGATACAGTTTCAGCGATTTGCTTTCCACCAGCTTCTGATCCGGAACATACGAAATATAAATTGTCGCAAAATCCGGCTGGCCGGTTTTGGGGCACAGGCTGGTAAATTCCGGACAGTTGAATTTCACAA
>DOSQ01000159.1 GCA_003512125.1 Acidaminococcaceae bacterium | reverse complement strand
GCAATCATATAAATGCAAAGCGCAATGGCCGAAAGCTCGCCTGACACCAGCGCCACAGGTGAAATGACCAGATGCGACGGATCGCCATGAGTACTGATGAGGAACACGCCGGTCATGGCCAGCACGACGCCCAGCAGTTCCCTCCCTTCCGGCATGCGCCTCCGGACAAAAGCCTGCCACAGGATAATAAATATCGGCGCCTGATACTGCAGGATGGTCGAAGTGGGCGCATTAGAAACGCTGATTGTGTAATAGTACATAAACTGCGCGCCCAAAAGTCCAAGAGTGAACCAAAGCATTTCTGTAATATTTTTGCGCCCGCTCCGCCACAAGGCTAAAAGCGGTTCTCCTTTAATACGCATAACCAGCAGAAATAATATCCCCGCTGCCACCTGCCGCACTGCAATCAGCCAGACCGGATACGGATGATAATTCTCAAACAGAAACTGTCCGCATACCCCGCTGAGCCCCCACATCGCAGCGCTCAACATCACCATAAGAGTTCCCATCGTCATTGTCGTCCATTACTATTTTAAACTTAATCTGCAGACAAACTCCTGCAGCCGCAAACCGCATCTGTTTGCACAAAGCAGTCCGTCACATTTCAGGCATCCCCGATTACGCCAGGTAACCAAGGTGCTCCAGCAAAATCTTAGTACCCAGCAGAATCAAAATGACACCGCCGACAATCTGCGCCGAATCTTCAAACCGGTTGCCGAACACATTGCCGATTTTTACCCCGGCCGCACAGAAGAAACAGGTAAAGATACCGATCAGGGCAATGGCTGTCCAAATATCCACATTGCCCGCCATAGCCAGGGAGATACCGACCGCAAGGGCGTCAATGGAAGTAGCCACCGCCAGCAAAAACATTGTTTTCATGGACATGTCCGCGCCTTTTCCATCCACTTCGCCTGCCTCTTTCTGCGCAAACCCTTCCTTCAGCATATTGGCTCCGATCAGCCCCAGCAGAACAAAGGCGATCCAATGATCGATGGCGCGAATGGTATCCGCGAATAACATGCCCAGGTAGAATCCGATCAGCGGCATCAGAGCCTGAAAACCGCCGAACCAGATGCCGCAGGTCATTCCCGCCCTGAATGTCGCCCTTCGCATAGCCAGCCCCTTACAAATCGAAACGGCAAAGGCGTCCATGCTTAATCCTACTGCCAGAAGCAGCAACTCTAAAAACGTCATAATTTTTATCTCCCCCTGATGGTTTATTCAGCAGTGTTTATTCAGCAGTGAATAAAAAAAAGACGATCCTTATCCACTCACTGCAGATAAGTCTCGTCAATTAAGGCGATACCAGGATTGCTCCAGTCTGTTGATATCCCGCACGATATACGTGCTGACTACTCCCTTATTAAATTGGTACTGTAACACAAAAACTTGTTTTTGTCAATAGAACAAGAAAAGACCGGCATCACGCCAATGCGGCGCCCAGATTCATGCAGGCGCCCAGCGTATCTTCCTCCGGCTGGTTGGCGCAGGTGACAGAATCGCAGGCAAGAACCGCGCCCAGATCACGGCACTGAGCTTCCCAGTTCCGCATCCATTCGCCGCCGCCCCAGCCCCAGGAACCGAACAGGGCAATCTTTTTCCCGGATAATTTCGCCGCGCACTCATCAAACATCGGCTGGAATTCGCTTTCCTCCAACACTTCCGCGCCCATAGCCGGGCAGCCGAATGCAACGGCGTCGTACAAATCCATTTTGGCGGAGTCAAACGCTGCGGGAGTGAAAACTTCCACTTCCGCGCCTTTCGTTTTCGCGCCGTCCGCGACTGCATTCGCCATCATTTCCGTATTACCGGTTCCGCTCCAATACACTACTGCTACTTTACTCATTTTGATCACCTTTCCTGTCTGATTAATAAATTTTAAAACATCATGACCTGTTCTTTACTGACATGGAAACTGTCAGAGTCTCCAATGACTTTCCCTGCTTCCAGTTCCGGAGATAACAATCCGTGCATTTTTTGTAACGGTCAAAAGTCTGCTCCGCTTCTTCCCGGTTTCCGTACACCTTCCAACAACCGGTGCATTTACTGTTCAACGCCCGCTGTTCTATGAAACCCTTAACATCCTCTGGCGGATATCCCAAAAACAGTCCGATTTCATGCGGGAATTCCTGTGCAGCCCTGAGCTGTTCCATCAGCCTGATAATGCAACGATCCAGATTCTCACAAGGATATCCGCGTTGTTCCAGAAGTTGGCAGGCAAGGGAATTGCGTAAGCTCTGTTTCAGCATATCCGGCCGGAAAAAATACAGAAGCGCCCGGTTCTTTTTGTAATTTAAGGGAAGCACGCGCAGCCCCTTCCCACCCAGGCGACGGTTCAGGCTGCGCACTTCCTCCCGCAACAACGCTTTACAGGGATAACAGCAGGCAAACAGGCTGCCGGCCTTCATCCCCGCCAGCGTGGGAGCGCAATAACGGATGATATCTTCTTCGCACATAGTCAGTTACCGCAGTTAGCAATCGCTAACATCATGATTTAAAAATTGGTTAGCGTTTGCTAACCAATGATATAATAACAGAATTTGTTAAACCTGTCAACAGACTGTTAGAACAATACAATTTCACAGTGCCGGTCTTTCAAAGGCACTGGATGTGTACAATCTATAATAAACACGCCGGTAGGCAGGCACGAGAATCGCCAGCGATACGAGGAAGCTGACGTTATAGGCGTTATAGATGACCGCCATATCATACCAGTGAGGCAGCAACGCTTCGCACCACAACACACGGAACAGGGCGTAAGCAAACAGCGCGGAAAACATGGGGATGCCTGTCTCGCCTAACCCTTTGAGCCCGCCGATGTACACCTGGTTCAGGGAATAGAGGAAATAGAACGGGAACGTCCAGTATACGGCAGCAAGGGCGTTTGCGTGGGTCGCCGGGTCTCCGGTGAAAAACGAAACTAACGGTTCGGCGATCAGGATCAGGCCGGCACAGACAGCCATCGTTCCGTAAATCGCTGTACGACGGCTGATGCGCATGGCTTCCTCCACGCGGTCAAGCCGTCCGGAACCAAGATTCTGCCCGATAAAACCTGTCAGCGCCATGCCATAGGCAAAGGCCGGATAATACAGGAATCCCTCGATTTTCGCGTAGACCACCATGCCCGCCATGGCAGCGGGGCCGAAACCGTCAATACTGATCTGGATCAGCAGGGAAGAAATGCTCATAAAGGCAGCCTGCATGCCCGACGGAATGCCGAGACGCAGCAGTCTGAACAGTTCGGACATGGGCAGAAGCGTTGTACCGGCAGTAAGCCGGAAACGTTCGTCGAGCCGCGTAAGCCGCCAGAGCATGGCAAGTCCCAGCGCCCATTGCGCCGACACCGTTGCCCAGGCAACGCCTTCCAGACCGTAGTTCATTCCCACTGCCAGTACAAGATCAAGAACTACATTCAAAATAGCCGAGCCCGCCAGAAAACAGAGCGGTGTTTTCGTATTGCCAAGGGCACGCAAAACGCCGTTGGCAACATTATATACGAGTTGCGGAATCAGACCGAGAAAACAGATTTGGGCATACAGAATCGCATCCCCCATCGCTTCAGCCGGACAGGAGAGCCACAACAAGTAACGTTTGCCCAGCAGTTCCCCCATCAGCGTCAGAAAAATGCCTGCAGCCGTTGCAATCGCCACCGATGTGGCAATGGCCTGGCGCAGTTTGTCATACTGCCGCGCGCCAAAGAGCCGCGAGACAGCGGACGTGACGCCGACGCCAAAACCGATAAAGAAATTGATATGTACCGCCAGCACCAGCCCGGCAACACCCACCGCCGCCAGACCGAAAGCGCCGCCAAACCGTCCTACCACGGCACAGTCCGCAATATTATAAAACTGCAGCAGAAGCTGCATAAGTAACAACGGCGCGGCATACGCCAGCAGTTTCCGGTGAATGGGACCTACGTCCATGCGCACCTCACCCGTGACCGCTTCTTCCGGCGACCCGGATGAATTTCCGTCTTTTATTGAGATTGATTCCTGTTTCGATTTACTGCAAGAAAAAATTTTCATGAAAAAAACGCCTTCCCTGCTATCTTCTTGTTGTAAAAAAGTATAGCAAATAAGACGT
>DOSQ01000095.1 GCA_003512125.1 Acidaminococcaceae bacterium | reverse complement strand
CCAGCTGGCAGGATTGGGTCAGGGTGAACGTTCTGGTATACAGTGTAATGTAGAAGATGAACAGCAGAAAAATGCAGAGGAACAGGAACGGCAGGGATTTTTTGTGTAGAAACGTTTTCATACCCTGCACCTTCCTTCACTGTTTAAACTTCTGCCGCTGTTTTTACGGACTGACATAAAAAAATCTTCTATGACTTTATTTTATCATAGAAGACTTTTACTTTAAATCCGAACTCAATTATAATTATGCAATTTTCTATTTGCAAAACACGATTCTTTTGTTGTAATATTTTACATGGCGAATCTCGGCATCTCTTTAGGTGTAATGCCTTCAACACGTTGCTTTTAATATAAATGTCAGATGATTTGTGTATTATATAAATTTTCTACAACATAAGACCGAACAAAAAAAGAGAATACCTTCCTATGAAAGTGTTTGTTACCGGCGGAGCCGGGGTTGTTGGCTCAAATTTCATAGCGTACATGATGGACACACATCCGGACTACAGGGTCTGCTGTGTTGACAAATTGACATATGCCGGTAACTTGTCATCTTTGCAGTCGGTGATGGGAAAACCAGAATCACTGATTACGTGTGTGCCAGACCGGCAGGGACATGACCGGTATTATGCGGTAGATTTGTAAAGTTGAATTGTTTAACCTGCCTTTTAATATCGTTTCGGTAATAATTGGTTAAGGGAGGTACGAAAATGCCGACTGTTTCCAACCGGAAAGGGACCGGATCTGAAACAATTTATTCTCAATTTAAACATTTAATTAAAAAAATAGACAATAAAATTTACCAGTCTAAATGCAAACCGCTAGTAAGCAAACTGTTTTATTATTTACCGGTGAAGAAAAACAGAATCTGTTGTTGTAATTTCGCGGGAAAGGGATATGGCGATAATCCGAAATACATTGCAGAAGAAATACACCTGCGCGATTCGTCGTATCAATTATTTTGGCTTGTGAATGACAAGTCAAAGTCTGAATTTCCCGAATACATTCACACAGTCAACATTAATTCTGTTAAAGCGTTATATATAAGGGCGACTTCTAAAATCTGGATTAATAATATCAGAAACGATCACCCGGTAAGAAAGAAAAAAAGCCAGCTGTATTTACAGACATGGCACGCGGCAGGACTTGGCTGGAAACGCGTGGAAGCAGATGCGGAAGAGCGGCTTAATAAAGGTTACGTTGCCCAGGCGAAACATGACGGACAGATTACTGATGGTATTTTGGCTTGTGGTAAACGGCAGGAGGAACTGTTCAAAAGAGCATTTTGGCTGAATGAGAAGGCGGAAATTTTAAAATATGGTCTGCCTAAGAACGATTATTTGGTAAATAACGTCAATAATACAAAAACATACAGCGTATTAAGAAAAAAATATGGATTGGAAGAACACGTATTTTATGTTCTTTATGCGCCGACATTCAGGGATGATCATTCACTTGAGGGTTATAAACTTAGTTTTGATGAAATAATAAAAACCTTAAAAAACAAATTGCAAAAAGAAGTAAAAATTGTGGTCCGCCTGCATCCGAATGTATCCTTTCAGAGTAAATTTTTAAAATATAATAAGTCAATTATTAACGGAACGTTTTTTCCTGACGTCCAGGAACTGTCTTTAGCGTGCGATTGTCTGATTACAGATTACTCTTCGATTGCTGCTGATTTTCTGTTAATGCATAAACCCGTATTTATTTGTGCGTTAGACTTGCAGGAGTATATGGAAAAAAGAGGTCTTTTACCTGCTTATTTTGATTCGCCCTTTCCAATGACGCAAACGAATGAACAGTTAATTGCATCAATCAAACAGTTTAATATTAAGGAATACATCAGGAAAGCGGATGAGTGGTTTTTAAAGAATCCGTTATATGATGACGGGCATGCCGCGGAAAAAACAGTACAATGGATTTTTGCCCGTGTCAGAAAAAAGTAAAAGCCTGAAAGCGATAGCTATCGCCGCTGTACCGGTTTATCTAAAAGATAGGGCGGATTATAATTTGGGGTTATAGTAGGACAGTATCGCAAGATCTTCTTGTGTTGTAATTTTCAGGTTCTGCTGACTTCCCTTGGACAAGGATACTTTTTCCCCCAGCTGCAGAAGAAGTGCTGCAGGAGAATCTGTAAAAAGGTTGAGTTCAATTGCTTTTTTATAGCATGCAGCTGCCAGATCCGCTTTAATTGATACAGGGGTTTGCCCTTTAAACAGTTTTTCGCGGGGAAAAACCCCTTCCGCGAAATCTCCGTTGCCGCTGATAAACATCGTATCAAAACAGGGGACCGCTGCCAGAGCTGCCCCGCAAAGCCGGGCCATTTTAATATTGTTTTCCAGCAGTTCTTCGGTTATGCATGGGCGGACCGCGTCATGGATAACAAGAACATCCTGTTCATCAAACTGGTTGCAGCAAAAGGCTATGCCGTTATAAATCGAGGCGAAACGTGTATCTCCGCCTTGTACAACGTCCGTAAGTTTGCTTAAATCATGGGTTGTTTTCAGTATTTTATTGTATGTTTCCCATTCTTTCGAGCAGACGAGGACGATTCTGTCGATACAGTCCGCATATTGAAATATGCGAAGCGTATGCAAAATGACCGGTTCATTATTAACCTTGACATACTGTTTGGGAATCTTTGCCCCAAAACGGTTTCCGGAACCTCCGGCAATTACAATAGCTATATTCATTATGCAACTCCTCGTCTTTTGGTTAAGATTTCCGATAGAAATTTGCAGTGTATATATTTTATTTTATAACACTTGCTTATCATTCGCAATACATTTTGAAGCGAATTCTGAGTTATCATCCAAAAAGTAAAATTTTAATATAAACAAGCCAACAAATGTTGGGCCGAAATGTGAGAGAGGTAAAAAGCGGATGATTCGCTTTTTGCCTCTGATTTTAATATTTGCGGTTATTTGTGTTCCAGACAGGTTTGAAAGGAATAACAATTGGAATCTATCCCGGAGGTGTTCCCGGAGGCGGCTTATCAGCGTTGTACGGTACATTTCTATCGGAATGTTTTTTCGGTTACACCCCGGAAGAAAATGCGTTC
>DOSQ01000131.1 GCA_003512125.1 Acidaminococcaceae bacterium | reverse complement strand
CCCTGCGGAATCAGTTCCGTTCCGCCCTGTATTACATTTTCTTCATATACCACAGTGCTTGCCTGCCGGAAATCATCCGGCTGCTGCAGCATACCGGCAGCCAGGGAACCCCAGTGACAACCCACGACCGAATGCTGCAAAACCACCCCGTCCCGGATGCCGGACAAAGCACGCGCCGCACCGATCAGGGCGCATCCGCTCATCGGTTTCATCGTTTCCGCAACCTCCACATCCTGGTATACATTTCCCTGGAAGCCCAGGTATTGCTGTCATCCGTTCGCAGCGGGTAAAAGACCGGATCATACTCCATCCGGTTCAACAACAAATGCCCGGGCGGTTCTTTCTGTCGCACCCTTGCGGCAAACTCCGCTGCCACTTCGGCAAAACTGTCATAGTCAAAAACGACCCTGTCCAGAAAGCCGGGCATTACCGGCTTGCCAAACCGCGCATAGCGGGGGTGGCTGCCGCAAATCAGGAACTCGCTGTCATCAATGATCTTTTCCATCTGTTCTGCCGATGGGTCCACCGTCAGGTCCGCATGGCAGTGATACAGCTCCATGGCCTCCCGGATCCTGCCGTAAAGCCGTTCCATCATTACAGAATCCACGGCAAAATCCCGCTGAAAATTTGGATTGGGGATCAGCAGGATATGGCGGAGCGGCACCCCGTCATCTGCTTCATAACACTTGATCAGCTCCGGCAATGCGGAAAAGCTGTTGGTGATCAGACAGAACCGGCGCCCGGAGAGCACCTGCTTCGATTTCGCCAGAAGCGGGCGGATCCTTGCCTCTTCTTCATCCAGCACCGCCTGCACACGGGGCAGGATGCCCAGCATCCGTCCTATGGTTTCATATAACTCCCGCATACCGTCCAGCCCGTGCCACTGGTACAGGTCGGCCACATGCAGATAAGGCGTGCCAAACGTTTCTTCCATAGCCATGGCCCACTTTTTCCTGCGCACCAGATTCAGCGCTGCCCGGGGCATCTGCCGGATCTGCTCCAGCCCGGCGGCGGGAAAGAACGCATTGACCCGGATTCCCATACGGGCCAGCAGGCCACGCATCCGTTTCAGCTTTTCTGTTCCGCCGTACCCCCAGATAAAACTTTCAATATTGATGGACAACGGATCTTTTTCCTGCGGTTCCATCACCTGGTCAACCAGCGCGTTCATAACTTCCACATAGCCGCAGCCGCGGTAATCGGCCCCGGAAAATTTTTGTTTGCAGTTCTGTCGGGCCCGTTCCGCAATATTCTTCCGGGAATTGGTTTTATCCATATGGGAAAAGGCCTGGGATTTCACAACCACAAGTTTCGCTTTCACTTCCGCCTGCATATCCTGCGCAATACCATACAGGTCGTCATTGATGACATCCGAAACAACCGTCGGCAAAATGAAAATCATTTCCGGCTTCTTTGTCCTGTCGATTTCCGGCAACAGGCGGCGCAGCTTCCGTTCCCCTCCGAAAATGACATCCCGGTCCGTCAGACCGGCGCACTCCAGATTCGCAACCGGGCCGCTGCGGATACGTACGGTATTCCGGTAATGGAACCCGCAGCCCCGGGGTCCGTACATCACGGTAACCGCATGAGGGATTTCCTGTATGGCAGCCAGGCTGCCCGACTGTTTCCCGTTAACCCCCAGCCTGTGCAGCAGGGTAAAGGGCTTCATATCCAGAAACAGCATGTCGCTGTAGTATTCGTTCATCGGTTACTCCCGTCAAGATTGGTTATGTTGCTGCTAATAATAACGATTATTAACCTTTATTAATATTTTACCAAACTCAGCACTTTGTTAAAACATTTTGCGGTATATTTTTAGTATAAAGTAATTTAGAAAAATGAGCCGGAAATCTGGAAACCAATAATTCCAGATTTCCGGCTTTTGTTATATTATGTATTCTGCAAAATGTGGTTACAGTTTAAATTCCGCTGACAGGAAGAACGTTCTCGGGGTCGACAGGTAAACCTGGTCGCCGCGTGCAACTACCCAGTAATCCTTGTTAAACAGGTTATAGCACATTGCGGACAATTTAACCGGGATCTTATTGATCTTGGTATTGTAGGTCACTCCTAAATCAACAACCGTATAGGCCGGTGCGTTCAGATGCCTGCTGGATGCCGTTACCGTACTGCTATTGTAATTTACAGTATAGAACGGTGTGCTTCCGGTATATGTGGCGCGGGCAATTGCGCTGAATTTCTCGTCTGCCTTGTATTCGATGGCAGCCGAGGCGCTCCACTTGCCCTGGCCGGATTCTCTCTGTCCGTTCTTATAAGCTGCCGCCGCGCCCATGTTCTTATACTTGGCGTCCATGTATGCCAGGCCTATCATGGCATTCCACTTTTTCGCCAGCTTTCCGTTATAACTTAATTCCACGCCTTTATGGCTGATTTTACCATCCTGCACCAGATAGTTTTTACCATCCCGGTTCACGCTGATGTTGCTTGCCTGTTCGATATCAAAATAAGCTAAGGTAAACAAACCGTTTTTAGTTCCATACTTAACGCCAATTTCATTCTGTTTCGTCTTGGCCGGCGGCATGATCTCGCCTGCATTTGCATAACTGGACCCCGCTTCTGCGCCAACATCAAAGTTTTCGGCGTGGCTGCCATAAATCAGCCAGCTGTCATTCGGCTTGTAGCTCAAAGAATAGGTCGGGCAGGTTGCGTCTGATTTAACAGACTTATAGGTTTGTGTAGTAGTGTTCCAGGAGCGGGCATTGGCTTCATGTTTGTGAACGCCGATCATCGCGTTCCATTTTTTGTATTCAATATTATCTAAAAGGGATACGCCCCAAATCGAAGTTTTGTTGTTAGGACGGGTCGTATAGCTGATCATTCTTGCATTGGCATCCTGCCACGCCGGACCGGTATAAATATTTGCCTGCCCTAAATACCGCGTTCCGGGAACCGTAGTGGAACCGTTGCGGTTACGCCATGCTTTATCCAGAGAAAGAATTACTTCATGCTTCACGTCTCCCGTTTTAAACTTATTCCGCGAACCAATCTGCGCATAATAAGAGCGCTGCGGCGTAGCGCTGTTTGTCTGGATATAATCATAATTGCCCAGATCATCTGTGATCCAGTAAGAACTCATATTGGGGGAAACATTCTGGTTCAGCTTCTGTCGGCTGTAACCAAAGTTAGCAAACAGTGTCCAGTCCTTATTCACATACTGTTCATGATTCAATGTGGCAAACCAGCCATAACCTGCTTTCCAGGTCCCTTCGGCAGCATAATTTCTGCCTCCTTTAGGAGCGCCTGGCACATAAGTTACGCCGGGAATGGTACGGGTTACTTTATTCCCGTCTGCATCCGTAACGGTAGCTGTCCCCGGGTTTGCAAGTTTAAACCAGCGGATGCCATTGTAAATATCCAGATCCCTGTAATTTGCAAACAGGTTGGTGCTGCTATGTTTGCCTTTATGATCAATGTTGAGGGCAATGCCTTTCGCTTTCATGTCGGCATCATCTACAGCAGTCTCGCCGTTCAGCAATTCGGTGTTCAGGCGGACGCCCCAGGATTTGTCTTTTCCAAAACGCTGGCTGACATCCAGATACTCACCAAAAGATCCTTTTCCGGAAAAGGTCTGTTTATATTTTATAAAATCTTCCATGCCTGCCCTTTTGGTACGGGCATTTACAATGCCGCCGGCCGTATTAGATTCATACTGTACACCGCTTGCCCCAAGCATGGAGTTCGGCCCGGATACAACATCGATCCCTTCCATAGCATACATCGGCAGGTTAAACTGAGTCATAACACCGTGAACACCGTTAACATACATGGATGTGCCGTTGGAACGAAAACCTCTGACAGAAAAATCTCCGTGTAAAACACTTCCTGAAGCACGTACAGAAGGAACCCCTACCAGCGCCTTGTCTAACGGCTCATTGGGTCCCAAAAACAAATCCAGTGTTTTCTGGGAAACATTGGTAACGCTGAACGGCGTATCCATCACATCCTTGTTACCCAGAATGCCCACGGACCCATTCGCGTTCGCCATTTCGCCCGGCAAGGCCCGTTCGCCTTCAACAATAATTTTTTCTAATTCAAAAGATTGTGTTGCAGACTCTGCAGCTGCGGCAACAGTTGAATAACCCATACCGAGAATTGCCAGCATTACAGAAACAGATAATGCTTTTCTTTTTCCTTTTAACATTTTAAGTTACCCCTTTCAGGCTCATTGACAAATCGCCTTGCCTTAGATGATAAACCTTATATTTACAATAAAGTCAAGTCCACTTTCATATTTTTATTAAGATTAATTACTGTTTTTTTATATCTGATATATATATTGCTTATAAAAAAATCCGGTTTCCCGGCAAAACTTTGAATCGCGGAAAACCGGATAACCGGAGAGTATATAGTAACTATAAACTAATAGTAATATATATCGATAAAGTCAAAAGTTTCTTCGAACAATACAATGCTGTTAACTGCAGCGTAGATTAAAAATCGTTAAAAGCTCTTATCAAATCACGGGTGTACTGTTCCGAAGGATGTCGAAACAGTCCTTCAACCGGCTTCATTTCAAGCAGTTTTCCCTGTTCCATAACACCAATACGGTCACAAACCGCTTTCAATAAGGAAAGATCGTGAGAAACAAATAAAACCGTTATGGGGTATTCCTTTCTTATGTTCCTCAAAATTTCAATAATCTGCGCCTGTACCGAAACATCAAGCATGGATGTAGGTTCATCCAAAAGCAGTAGTTCGGGACGAAGTAATAGGAGCCGGCCAAGACAGATCCGCTGCAGCTCCCCACCTGATAACTGATGAGGGTACCGGTCCAACAAATCTTTTTTCAGCTGCAGCATATCCAGAATACGCGGAATTTCTTCAAATGTTTCCTCCGGAAGCTGATGGATCAAAATCGGTTCTGCCAGCGATTCACGTATGGTCTTTCTTGGATTTAATGCGGAAACAGGATTTTGGAACAGCATCTGCAATACTTTCCTTTTTTCCCGTAAGTCTGCCTGAGACAACTGCAATAAATCGGTTCCGTGCATAAAGATATTTCCGCTGTCGACCGGAATCAGCCTCATGATACAACGAATCAGGGTTGATTTTCCTGAACCGCTTGCACCGGTCAGGCCCAGGACTTCCCCCTCCTGCACATCAAACGTGATATCCTGTAATATTATCTTTGTTTTTTTCTTAATCAGGCCTGTTTTATAACTCTTGCAGACATGCTTAACGGAAAGTATCGCCATTTTCCTGAACATACCTCCAACAACGGACAAAATGGGAGTCCTTTTCTACCATCTTCTGCTTTTCACTGCATCTGTCACAAAAAGACGGGCAGCGCGGCGCAAAAGAACAGCCGCTTGCCGACGCAGGCAGATCCGTTATGTCTCCCGGGATCGGCTTCATATCCTTATCCGGCTGGGCGGCAACCAATCCCCTGCTATACGGGTGCCCGGGCGAGGCAAAAAACTCACCTGTTCCGGCATACTCCACTATCTCCCCTGCATACATAACCGCAATATAATTGCTTAACCGTTCCGCCAGCCGCAGGTCATGGGTAATAAGCACCATGCCCATTCTCCGTTCCCGGGCAAGCTGGCACAAATTCAGGTAAACCTGCCTTCGCCCCATAGCATCCAGCCCCTTGGTCGGTTCATCTGCAATCAACCACTCCGGTTCCTCCACGGTCATAGCGCTGATCAACACACGCTGCGCCATACCGCCGGACAAGGCGCCAGGGTAACTCTGGCCTACAGTCTCTGCATTTTGCAGCCCAAAACGCCGCAACTGTTTTATCCCTATTTCCTGCAATCGTTCAGAAGGAAATGCTTTTCTGAAATCAAGTATTTCTGTTACAAAATCTCCGGTTTTTTGCAAAGGATCCATTGCTGAGACAGGATTTTGTGCCATCCAGCTGATACTTTTCCCTCTGATTTCACTCATCTCCGGCTCATCCAGCAAAAGAAGGTCGGTATCCCCATACAGAATACGGCCTGAAATGACCGCCTGCGGGTCCAGCAGCCGCGCCAGTGCGGCGCCCAGTACAGACTTTCCGCTCCCGGACTCCCCTATAATTGCGGTAACAGTGCCCTGGACCAGATCCAGACTGATATTTTTCAAAACAGCCAGATTTTGCCCGTTGGTAACAAATGATACAGAGAGATCCCTGATTCTTATGTCCACTATGGCCCTCCTACATTTCTTTGTGTTCCGGCCCTTTTTTTATGCTCAACAGCTCACAAAGGGCGTCTCCCGTTAAATTAATTCCCAAAGAAAACAATGTTATCCCTATCCCCGGCGCCAGTATCATAACAGGATAGCTTCGGAAATAGGTCCTTGCATCGCTGATCATAACACCCCAATCCGCTGCGGGAGGCGAAACTCCAAGCCCTAAATACGAGAGTGCGGAAGCAGACAGCAGGGATGTGCCGATGCGCAAAGTGAGAAGGACCGCAATGACCGGAAGAATGTTAGGGAATACATATTCTTTCAGTATATACCGGTTCCCCGCACCCAGGCTTTTAATTCCTTCCACGTACGTTTCCCCTTTGATGCGGATCACCTCACTGCGCACAATACGGGAAAATCCTGCCCACGAAGTAAGGGTCACTGCAATGATCAGGCGAAAATCGTTTTCCGGAAGAACAGCTGCTATGGCGATCATCATACTCATACCGGGAAGCCCCTGGATCATGCTTACCAGACATTGGATGACCCTGTCAGTAATTCCTCCGAAATATCCCCCTGCAATTCCCAGCGAAACCCCGACCAGCATGGTACATAAGGCGACCGCAACCGCAAAGGCAACAGACGTCCTCGCTCCATATATTACCCGGCTCAGCAGATCCCTGCCCAAAGCATCTGTTCCTAACCAGTGCTTTGCAGAACAATGCTGCAGTATTTCATCAATAGAAACCTGATACGGATCATACGGCGCTATCCAGGGAGCAAGTACCGCACACAGAATAATAGATAAAACCACAATAATTGCAAGTTTGTAAATATAATGCAGCTGACCCAGCTTTGTTCTCATGATTCCTCCTCCTGCCGTACAGAAGGATTCAGGGCATAATAACTCAAATCCACAAGATAGTTAAATACGACAAAAATCGTCCCGCTGACAATGACATATCCCTGAATAACCGGATAATCCCGGCTCCAGATAGCGCTTAATACATAGCTTCCCAGGCCGGGTATGGAAAACAGATCCTCAATAATGACCGATCCGCCCAAAACCGAACCGAAAAAGGTTCCCATCATGGTTATGACCGGCATAACCGAATTGGGGAATACATGCTTCCACATAATATGATTTAAAGGAAGGCCTTTTGCCTGTCCGGTAAGGACAAACGGCTTCTGCATCGTTTCCGTAACTGTCGTCTTCTGCAAACGTAAAACAGAAGCCATCGTTCCGGAAGCCAGGACAAAAGAAGGCATAATCATCTGCACTGCGCTTCCATACCCACTGGAAGGCAGCAACCGCAATTCTTCTGTAAAAACCAGCATAAGGATGATGGCAAGCCAGAATCCGGGAACCGAGATCAGCAACAAGGAAAATATCCGCAGCACAAGTTCCGGGCCCCGGTTTGTGTTCTTAGCCGACCAGATTCCCAACGGAATACCAAACACAACAACCCATCCCATGGCACAGACTGCCAGGCTAGCAGTCACAGGCAGACGCCTCATCAACTCGCCAAGCACAGGTTTTCCTGTTACGTAAGAATTGCCCAAGTCACCCGAGACCGCGTGAAGCAGCCATTTCCCATACTGCAACCAATATGGCTGGTCCAGCCCCATAGCATGCCGCATGGCAGTAAGTTCCGCAGCAGTAGGTTCAGTAATCCCGTCCATCGTGAGAACCACAATAGCAGGATCTCCCGGCGCTATAATGCCCAAAATAAAAGACAAAAGGGTAATTCCGATTAGAAAAGGTATCAGCAGAAACAGTTTGCGCAGTGAAAAAAGAATTGCATTTTTCATTGTCCGGCCTCATCTTTCCTGATCCAATGCACTTTATCCAAGGTAATCCCGTAAGTAATCGCCTTATATCCGCCCAGCCTTTTATCGTAAACAGCAAGATTTGTATCTTCCAAAAGAGGAACGACTGCCGGATGTATAAGCAATTGCCGGATAATCGTATCATATAATTTGGCCCGTTCCGGTATGGGATACGTGTAATCCAATTGTGCAAAACAATTCTCTATCACAGGATTATAGTATCCGAAGCTGCTGGACTTGTTCATGCCGCCTTCAGAGGAAAAAAACTCATGTAACAGCCAGGTCGGGTCCAGATTAGGCAGTCCCCTTGTTCCGATAGACATATCAAACTCTCCCCGCTGCATGGTCTTGCGGGAAGCCTGGTTGTCTACCATCACGATTTCCACATCCAATCCCAACGGTCTCAGTTCTGCCTGTATAAATTCGGAAATAATTTTATAGGGATAACGCGAAACGCCATATTGGTGCAACAGGAATTTTACTTTTTGCCGTCGTCCCTGCAATACATCAGAAGCAAGCTTTTTGGCTTTTTCCATATCAGTATATGGCGGGTAAACTTTAGTGAAGGGGTTGGTACTGTTCAAAAAACTCATTGTCGGCGTACCGAATCCGCAAAAGTAATGCTTTACTATTTTTTCACGGTCAATGGCAAGATTCAGGGCAATACGCATCCGTTCATCATTGAAGGGAAAACGGCGTCCGTTAAGCGTAATATAATGGGATATAGTTGATTTTGCCGCATTGCAGGCAAACCGCTCATCCTTAACAAGCTCTCTCGCCAGTATCGGGGTCAGTCCTCCCAAATCAATAACGCCGTGCACCTCACCGGACTTCATGGCGGAATACCTGGTTTCCGGAGAAGGAATCACTTTGATCCGCACACTTTTTGCTTTAGCTTTTTCTCCGTAATAATTCTCATAGCGTTTCAGCACAGTATATTCATTATCTTTTCTGTCTGCTATGTAAAAAGGCCCTGTCCCCATCGCGGTTGAAATAAAATCACCGGTATCCGCATTAAAACACTTCGGGCTGAACATCGCGCTGCCCCACCCAGCCATCCGGTAGATCAGCATAGGCACCGGCTTTTCAAATGTCAGTTTTAATACATACTCATCCACAGCTTCTGCTTTCAGCAGGCCCGGATAGACCCGCTCAATTGCAAAGCCGTAAAAAGACGAAGGGCGATATCCCATATGTGAATATCGTTTAAAATTCTCCACAGCCGCCTTTGCGTTAAAGGGAACCCCGTCCTGAAACGTTACCCCTTGACGTAAACGAAACAGCCATTCTGTCCTGCTTTCATTGGACTCCCATGACAGGGAAAGCTTTGGTTCAATATCGCCCTCATCAGATATTGCTATCAGTGGCTCCCATGTTTTAAGAATCACAGTAGAAAAATACGGGTCTTTGTAACCGGGAGACAAATCCCTGCCTGCGGCCAGAATGATTTCCGCGTCTTCCGAAACACTCTGTTTTTTACATCCCGGCAAAGATATGATTACGGCAGTCAAAAAAACTGCCAGTAAAATTAATGTAATAAAAAATCTCTTCTTCTGCATGGCATTCATACCGCTTTACAGATTATAAATACTTAAAAAAAGAATGATTAGTCCATCCACGCTTTCTTAACAATAAAAATGCGATTACACCCCCCGGAATACTCTCTGGGGGGTGTATAGTATTACCTGCATTTTATCACAGATCAAAAGTTGCGGAAAGCAGTAAGGTTCTTGGCATGGAAAGACCAAATGTCGTAGAGCTGCCTCTGCCCATCCAGTAATCCTTGTTCAGAACATTAAAGCAGGTAGCAGATATTGTTACCGGAACTTTGCCCATCTTAGCTTTATAGTTTACGCCCAAATCTAAGGTTGCATAGGCAGGAATCCTTGTTTTGCCGGTGGGGGAAGAAGCATTGTCAATGTAAGAAGTGCCACAGGTAACCACGCGGCCCATGATACCCCATTTATCATCAGGTTCATAAATCAGACCTAACACTCCGCTCCATTTGGCCACACCGTTGACAAATTTCCCGTCGTTAGCGCCGCCGGCAGTTTTGCGCCGTTCATTATCTAAATACATTAAACCGCCGGTAAATGTCCATTTGTCATGCGGTTTGCCGTTAAAGGTCAATTCAGCGCCGCGGAACCGTTCCCGTCCATCAATAGCCCGGCGATACATACCGCCGCCCAGATCCGTGTCAATAATACTTTGCTGATCAATATCAAAAAGGCTGAATGTCGTCAGCGTCTTCCCGCTCTTTACTTTAACACCGATTTCATTTTGTTTGCTGGTGGAAGGATCGAGAGTGTCACCGTTATTTACATATTTTGTACCCGAAACTACAGCGCCTCT
>DOSQ01000126.1:344-27502 GCA_003512125.1 Acidaminococcaceae bacterium | reverse complement strand
GTTCTATGACTTCCGGACTTTTTACACCGTATTCTTTTGCAATCTCAAAAATTCGTTTCTTCCCCATTCAGCTACCTCCAGCTTATATCACACGTTCCATTTTTTCATAATTAATCCGGCAAACCCTTTGTCCAGTACAGCAACCGCTGCGCGGGGTGCTTTTCCGATACAGAGTCCCAATTCAGTCCGCTGCATACAGAAGATAACAGGTACAGATGCTTTTTCTGCCAGGAACTTCAGTTCCTTTACCGTATTGGGAGAGGCATCCGTGGCGATGAGCAGAAGCTTTGCCTTGCCTCCCATCAACGCATCTTTCACACCAAGATCCCCGGAGGAAAGTTTACCGGCCTTCTGCGCCAGGCCTAACGCGCCTGCCACGTCTTTTTCACTCATGTTTCATTTCCTCCAGAAGCTTTTTGTACACGTCATCATTCACCTGTTTTTCCAGGGCTTTTTCCAGCCGGTGCGCTTTGTACGCTTTGGTTATGCATTCCTTATCCGGACATACATACGCGCCGCGGCCTGATTTTTTGCCGGTCAGGTCTAACGAAATATCTCCTTCGGGAGAACGGACAACGCGAATCAGTTCCTTTTTGGACTTCATCTCCCCGCAGCCAACGCATTTACGCTGTGGGATCTTTTTAACTTTCACGCTTCTTCACCGCTCCCTTCCTGGACCGCCTCATCGTGATCTGCCTGAGATTCCGGTTTGATATCTATTTTCCAGCCGGTCAGTTTGGCAGCCAGACGGGCATTCTGCCCTTCTTTGCCAATGGCCAGCGAAAGCTGGTAATCAGGAACGACAACCCAGCAGATTTTTTCTGTCTCACTGGCGACGGCGCTGACCACCTGGGCAGGCGACAACGCGTTAGCCACATACTGTGCCGGGTCCGTATTATATTTGACAATATCGATTTTTTCACCGCGCAGTTCATTCACGATATTCTGCACGCGCATTCCTTTGTGACCTACACAGGAGCCTACCGGATCAACCTTTTCGTCATTGGAGAAGACAGCGATCTTGGAACGCATTCCCGCTTCCCTGGCGATGGATTTCAGTTCCACGATACCGTCATGGATTTCGGGAACTTCCAGTTCGAACAGCCGCTTTAACAGGCCGGGATGTGTGCGGGACAACATGATCTGGGGACCTTTGCCGGTCTTTTTCACTTCGATGATATAAAACTTCATCCGGTCATGGGGCAGATACCGTTCGCCGGGAACCTGTTCATTGGCCATTAACAGGCCTTCCGTCGATCCCAGATCAACGTATACCGTGCCCCGTTCTACACGCTGGATCGAACCGTTGACAATATCATCTTCCCGTTCAGAAAATTTATCGTAGACCATGTTCCGCTCCGCTTCCCGGATGCGCTGCATAATGATCTGTTTGGCATTCTGTACTGCGACACGGCTGAAATTCTTCGGAAAAACTTCCTGCTCTACAATATCGCCCAGAATATAATTGGGATTCATTTTAATGGCTTCTTCCAGTGAAATCTCATCGTGGGGTTTCACTACCTGCTCCACTACCCTGCGCTGTTCGAATACATGGAACTCTCCGGTCTCTTTTGACATTTCCACACGCACATTCTGGGAACTGTCATAGTTTTTTTTGTATGCGCTTACGACAGCTTCTTCTACAGCCTGAAATAATACATCCGAATTGATACCTTTTTCTTTTCCTAATGCTTCAATTGCCAGTACGAACTCTGAACTCACTTTTTCTGTTCCTCCTTAAAAATCAATGTGCGGTCTGATGACTGCAATCAGTTTACGTTCTATAATAACCGGATTTTTTTCTTCTTTGCCTTTACTGATCCGTTTCACTTCAATTTCCGTTGCGGTATGCGAACACAGTATGCCTGTCATTTCCTTATTTCCGTCGAAGGGAGAAAAGAACTGTATGTCAACTTTCTTTCCGTAATTCGCTTCATAATCCGTATCCTTTTTCAGGGGACGGTCAATGCCCGGAGAGGATACTTCCAGATAATACTTTTCTTTGATCGGATCCCGTTCATCCAAAACTTCTGCCAGTTTTTCGCTTACATACTGGCAGTCATCTATCTCTATACCCTCTGGTTTGTCAATAAAGATACGGAGATACCAGTCTTTTTCACGCACATATTCCACGTCAACCAGCGTAATATCCGTGTCTTCCAGTATCGGCATGACCAGTTCGGTTATATATTTCTCCACTTCCTCACGTTTCATAGCTTCACTCCCTGTATAAAATATTCCAATATAACGAAAGAGCGGGTTTTGCGCCCACTCTTTCTCAGTACTTCATAAATTTTCTTTACATATTATAACATTAAAAATCATAATTGCAAACTGTTTTTCAAGATTCTTCCGGGAAAATTCGTCCGGTCAAAGAATCTTGCGCCTTTAGCCTTTACAAACTTCTTTTGGGTTTTGCAACAGAGGGTTAAGAGAAACTGAACAGATCCATCTGGTTGCTGACCGGCAGATTTCCTAACGCGCCGTAATCTGCCAGCGCATCCAACGCCGTCTGCCCCACATGTCCCAGTTCTTCTTCTTCCGGCAGCAGCTCTTTCCGTCTGGCGATTTTATCTGTTACGCCTTGTTCCGTCTGCCTGCAGCACGACAGCAGATCCTCCTGTGAAATAAAATCACGCGGATTATTCTTTACCGTTAAAGAAAGGGTCTTTGCAGCACCTTTCCCTACCCCCGGCAGGCAGCATAACGGAATACGGATCCCTTTTTCGTCTTCCGGACGGAACTGGAATGCATGGGATTTGTACAAATCAATCGGATAAAAGACAAATCCCCTTGCCAGCATCTCCAAAACCAGCTGCAGGTAAATCACATTGTCTTTATCTACCGCTTTCGCTTCCTTGCCTTGCAGGTCGACAGTTTTAATATATTGCCTGATATACGCTTCTCCTTTGGCGATATATGTTGCATCCACATCGGCCCGCTGGGAAAAATAAGCAGCATAATAGGCCAGCGGATAGTGTACCTTGCAATAGGCGATCCGGTACGCATTCAAAACGTATGCTACTGCATGCGCTTTTGGAAATAAATACTGGACCGTTTCGCAGGATTTCATATACCATTCAGGCACATGGGCCTTTTCCATCGCTTTCCTCATTGCCGGCTCCAGTCCTTTTTTCGCAGCCTTGCCTTTACGTACATACTCCATGGTTTTGAACGCAATGGCCGGGTCCACGCCTTTTGCTATCAGGGAAGTCATCACGTCATCCCGGGTAGAAATGGTCTGCTCTACCGGGTGTCCGGATTCAATCAGATCTTTCGCATTGCCTATCCACACATTCGTGCCGTGGGAATAACCGGACACACGGACAATATCGCTGAAAAGTTTAGGCTTCAGTTCATGGATCATGTCCAGTGTAAAACGGGTCCCGCACTCCGGTATCCCCAGTGTCCCGACGTTTGTCCCGATCTGTTCCGGGGTAACGCCCAGTTTCTCGGTGGAAGAAAAGATAGACATAGTATCCGGGTCCCCAACCGGGATATCCATTGCGTTTATGCCGGTAAACTCTTCCAGACGTTTGATCATGGTGGGGTCCACGTGACCCAGGATATCCAGTTTTACCAGCCGGTCATTAATGGAATGGTAATCGTAATGCGTAGTGATGATACTGCTGTTTTTATCGTCAGCCGGATGACTCATGGGGGTGATATAGTGGATATCCATATCCCTCGGGATGACCATGATTCCGGCCGGATGCTGGCCTGTTGTACGCTTTACGCCGTTCAGGCCGTCGATGAAGCTTTCCACATAGGCCGGGTGGGCCGGAATATTATGTTCTTCAAAATATTTTTTTGCATAGGACCAGGCGGTCTTCGGTGCAACCGTGGCAATCGTTCCGGCGCGGCACACATTATCCCGTCCGAACAATTCCTCCGTATATTTATGTGCCCTGTGCTGATATTCATCAGAAAAATTCAGGTCAATATCGGGTACTTTATCCCCATGGAATCCCATAAATACAGCAAACGGAATATTATGGCCGTCCCGGGCCATATCCGTTCCGCATTCGGGACAGGCCTTGGGAGGCATATCAAACCCGCTGGCATATTCATTGTTCTCAAAAAATTCTGTGTGGCGGCATTTCGGGCAGCGGTAATGGGGAATCAGCGGATTCACTTCCGTAATATCTGTCATGCAGGCAACCAGGCTGGAACCGACCGATCCCCGGGAACCGACCAGATACCCTTCATCCATGGAATGCTTTACCAGCTTATGGGCAATATCATACAAAACAGCATACCCGTGGCCGACAATGGCATCCATCTCCATTTTCAGACGGTCTTCCACCACTTTTGGCAATACATCGCCATAATACCGGTGGGCTTTTTCATAGCATAAGCTGACGATTTCATCTTCAGCTCCCGGAAGAACAGGCGAATACAGCTGATCCCGGTCCGGAACCGGTTTGATCCGGCTGATCTGGTCCGCAATCCGATTCGGATTGGTTACACAGACCTCGTAGGCGGTATCTTTATCGAAATACGTGAATTCTGCCAGCATCTCCTCTGTTGTCCGGAAATACAGGGGCGCCTGCATGTCAGCATCGTGATAGCCCTGGCTGTATTGCAGTATTGCACGCGTCTTGGCGTCTTCCGGATTCAGAAAATGGGAATCGCAGGTTGCTACACACAGTTTTCCCAGTTTTTTTGCCAGCCGGTAAATCAGCTTGTTGTGCTCAATAAGCTGTTCATGGCTGAAACGTCCTTCCCGTTCCAGAAACGCATTATTGCCCAGCGGCTGTATTTCAAGATAATCATAAAAGTCGGCAATCTGCAGTAATTCTTCTTCGGCCTTTCCCTGTTCAATCGCCTGGTATAGTTCGCCGATTTCGCAGGCACTGCCTAATAAAAGTCCTTCCCGCAATTCTTCCAGTATACTGCGGGGGATCAGCGGACGGGCATGGACTCCGGAACCGTTCTGATAGCTCAGATGGGACAGCGTGACCAGTTTGTACAAATTGCGAAGCCCGGTATAATTTTTTGCCAGGATGATAATATGATTGGAGCGGATTTTGTTCGCATGCGGCAAACCTTCCCGTAAAATTTTCCCGTTTTCATCACTGGTCAGGTATCCTTCACAACCGTAAATCAGTTTGAGATCGCTGCCGGCCTCTTCTACCGCATCGGCACAGAAGGGAAACGCCTGTATTACCCCATGATCTGTAATTGCCAGCGCCTTGTGACCAAAACGGATCGCCGTCTTTACCAGATCTGTCATCGGCGTGATCGCATCCAGCTTGCTCATTTTTGTGTGGCAATGCAGTTCTACCCGCTTGACAGGCGCATTATCTTCCCGTTGTTTTACTTCAATTTTTTTGATGGCAATGGGCGTAAAGGTCATGGCATCATGATTATACTGATCCGGCTCTGCATTGCCCAGCAGTTGCAACTCCAGTCCGGCCTTCAGCTGCTTTTTAAACCCGTTTCCTTCATCATGGTCATCAAAAAACAGTTTTACATAGATGCCGCCGTCTGCGTCAATTACATTGAATAAAACCAGTAAACGGGAAGAGTCTTTATTCCGTCCCCGAACCTCCCGTTCTGTGTAAGGGACAAGTTTATCGTCTTTATCCCGCTGGGTCCCTATGTGTCCCTGGATCACGATATGACGGCGGGCTTCTGTCAGTTTGTTTAACGGGACGATTTCGTCTGCTTTAAAGTTCTTGCCAAACAGGCACCCGTCCGCATACTTTTTCCCATATAAAGCATTATACGCCTGAATATAGGATTCGTCCTCTTCGAATCCGGAATCCGGCTCACATTCTGCGTCCGGAGGAGGTTCTTCTACAGGGACATCCTGATAATAATCCGCAGGAGGTTCGTTTCCAATATCGTCAGAAATGCTTTCCGATACCGGTTCTGTAACCGTCTGTGGTAATGCGGCCTGATTCTGTATCGTTTTCCAGTAAATGTTTTTTAAAGCAAACACAGATTTAAACCGGTCTGCCAGCGTATCCAGGCAATGGGGATCGACCGGTTTCAGGGAAGAATACTCTAATTCCCAGCTGTTATCCGCTTCATCGATCCATATTTTACGGATACTGATGAATTTCAAATCAGAACTAAGACCTTCTGGTAAAGAAAAAGAACGGAAGAAAGAATGGATTTCTTCCGCATCAGGCACTAAATAATAAGAGGGGTTCATACTTCTTTTCCTCTCAAAAATCTATCCTATGTTCTCAATCGACTTGATTCCTTCAATCTGCTGCAGCCCGTCCATAATCATGCCCAGCTCCAGCTCTTTGTTGAATTTAAGATATAACTCAAGCACGACAGTATCGTTTAAGGAACTGTTCTGGACATTAATCGTTTTTACGGTAACATTGTTCCGGGCAAGAAAAGAAGCGACCCGCGCCACAATTCCCGGAGAATTTAAGGCTACAACCCGGAGATATTTTTTGTCGGATTTACTGTTTGCGACAGCGAACCGTTTTTCCACGCTGTGAAATGTTGTCAGTGTTATAAAAGTAATTATCGTTGCGGCAACACCTACAAAATACATGCCGGCCCCCGTGGCCAGGCCGATGGCGGAAATCATCCAGAGGCTGGCCGCCGTAGTCAGACCCCGTACAGTTATGCCTTCATGTAAAATCGTGCCTGCACCCAGAAAACCGATGCCGCTTACAACCTGCGCCGCAATTCGTGCGGAGTCCCGGTTCTTCGGATACTCAAAAGGCACCTTGTCAAAACCTTCGAATCCGTACATGGACACCAGCATGATGAGAGCGGAACCGGCGCAGACCAGGATATGCGTGCGAAATCCGGCAGGACGGTCCCCGCTGCCCCGTTCCATGCCGACAATGCCGCCCAGTACGGCTGCCAAAATCAGCCGGAACACGATTTCAAATTGTATGGAATTTGAAAAATGATTCAGCCATGCTTCCAAGTTAATCACCCCGGAATTATTTCTTCAGTTCTTCCAATAAGTCTTTGATCCCCTCAACATAGTCATCCGCTGACAACATTCTTGTTTCCCCGTATTTGCGGATTTTCACTTCAATCTGTCCGTTATCTAAAGTCTTTTTACCGATTACAACGCGAACAGGATAACCGATCAGGTCTGCGTCCTTGAATTTGACGCCCGGCCGTTCGTCCCGGTCATCCAGAATGACTTCGATACCTGCCTTTTTAAGCGTATTGTAAATGGAAAAAGCTTTTACCTTTACTGTTTCGTCTTTAATGTTGATAGGAACGACGATTACATGGAACGGGGCGATTTCCACCGGCCAGATGATGCCGTCCTTGTCATTGTTCTGTTCGACGGCCGCCGCCATGGTCCGGCCTACGCCGATACCGTAGCAGCCCATATACATGGGTTTTGCTTTTCCGTTTTCATCCAGATATGTCGCGTTCAGCTTTTCACTGTATTTGGTGAACAGTTTGAAGACCTGCCCTACTTCAATCCCGCGGGCTTTGGCTATCCTGCCGCCGCAGTGCGGACAGGGATCCCCTTCCTGCATCAGCCGGATATCCGCCACATATGTGGGCGTAAAATCCCGTCCGGGATTCACATTGATAAAATGATAGCCCTCTTCGTTTGCGCCGCAGCAGAAATTATGCATCTGCATCACGCTCTGGTCGCAGACAATGATAACTTTTTCCGGATCCAGTCCGCAGGGACCCATGTATCCGCCGGTCGTTCCCGCTGAGGCCAGCATTTCGGCCGGGGCCATTTCCACATTGTTCACGCCACAGGTGTTGATGACTTTGATTTCATTCACTTCATGGTCGCCCCGCACAAAGCAGAGGATCAGGCCCTTTTCACTCTGGTAGGCAACAGCCTTGATGGATTTTTCCACGGGGGCCTTCAGATATGCGCACACGTCCGCAATGGTCTTGCAGTCCGGTGTGGAAACCTTCTCTTTCGGCAGTGCGTCTTCAGCCGGTGCTTCGATCAGGTTCAGTTCTGCTTTTTCGGTGTCGGCAGCATAATCGCACTGGGTGCAGTAACTGATTTCCGCTTCGCCGGAATCTGCCAGCACCATGAATTCATGGGAGCCGCTGCCACCGATAGCGCCGCTGTCCGCTTCTACAGGACGGAATGAAAGACCGCAACGGTTAAAGATGTTGGTATATGCGTCATACATATCCTGATAGGATTTGTTCAGTCCTTCTTCGTCTTTGTCAAAGGTGTACGCGTCTTTCATGATAAATTCGCGGCTGCGCATCAGCCCGAAGCGGGGACGCCGTTCGTCCCGGAATTTATCCTGGATCTGATACAGGGAAAGCGGCAGCTGGCGGTACGAGTTCACATCCATATGGGCCAGCGTGGTGATCATTTCTTCATGGGTAGGCCCCAGACAATAATCGTGTCCGTGACGGTCTTTTAAGCGCCACATCTCTGCGCCGTACACATCCCAGCGGCCGCTCTGCTGCCAGATTTCCGCCGGCTGCACAATCGGCATTAAGATTTCCTGGGAGTCGATGGCATTCAGTTCTTCCCGGATGATCGTTTCAATTTTCTGCAGTACACGCTGGGCCAGCGGCAGGTACGAATACATTCCCGTTGCCGATTTGCGCATATAACCGGCTCGCAACATCAGTTTGTGGCTGGGGATTTCTGCTTCTGCCGGAACTTCACGTAACGTAGGTGCGTATAATTTGCTGACTAACATTTATTTATTCTTCCTCTCATCTAAAATTTTATCAATCTCATCAAACAATTCATTTACCAGACAGTTTTCCGGAACTTTTTTGATCACTTGTCCCTTTCGGAAGACAAGGCCTTCCCCTTTGCCTCCGGCGATTCCCACATCGGCTTCCCTGGCTTCGCCGGGCCCGTTTACGATACAGCCCATGACAGCGACGCTGATGGGTTCCCTGATATCCGCCAGCCGGGCTTCCACAGTGGTTGCCAGGTTTTCCAGATCGATACTGGTCCGTCCGCAGGTAGGACAACTGATCAGCGTCGGTCCGTAGGTACGAAGTCCTAATGACTTTAAGATTTCAAAACCGGCCTTTACTTCATTCACCGGGTCGCCTGTCAGGGAAACGCGGATCGTATCGCCGATTCCTTCCGCCAGCAGTGTCCCGATTCCCACAGCAGATTTAATGATACCCGAATGAACCGTACCGGCCTCCGTAATACCTACATGCAGCGGGTAATCGCACTGGGATGCCAGCAACCGGTATGCTTCCAAAGTAAGAGGCACATCATGGCATTTCAGGGAGATCTTAATGTTGCGGTAATCCATCTCTTCCAGAATATGAATATGACGCCACGCCGCTTCGACCAGCGCGTCCGCCGTAGGATGCCCATATTTTTCCAGCAGGTCTTTCGGCAGAGAACCTGCATTGACACCGATTCGGATTGGAATACCTTTTGGCTTGGCAGCCTCAACCACTGCCCTGACCTTTTCCGTCCCCCCTATGTTGCCGGGATTGAGCCGAAGGCCGTGCACACCGGACTCGATTGCCTGAAGGGCCAGCCGGTAATCAAAATGAATATCGGCAATGACAGGGATCGGGCTCCCTTTCACAATATTTTCCAGGGCTTTTGCTGCTTCCATATCGGGAACGGCGCAGCGAATAATATCACAGCCTGCATCTGCCAGCTTGCGAATCTGCTGCAACGTTGCCTGTACATCCTGCGTTTTTGTGTTCGTCATGGACTGTACTGCAACAGGCGCATTACCGCCGACTGCAACGGGACCGACATGGATCTGTCGGGTAAATCTGCGTTTCATAGGTCACCTTCTTACAAATTTGTTTTACACTTTATCTCAGTCATGCATTACCATAATCACCGTGTCAGGTCTTTAAAGGTCGCAAAGAGGGTGATCGCCAGAATCATGGCCACACCGACCTTCTGAATGTTCTGCATCGCAGTCTTGCCCAGTTTATGTCCGGTTACTGCTTCGATTAATAAAATCAGGAAATGACCGCCATCCAGTGCCGGCAGCGGTAACAGGTTGATGATGGCAAGATTCAGGCTCAACATGGCAGTAAACTGCAACAGCATATCAAATCCCTTATGGGCTACCTGCCCTGCCATTTTGGCTACGCCTACCGGGCCGGATAATTCCGCTTTTGCTTTGCCTGTCACCATGTGGTACAGGGAAGCATACATATTTTTAATGATATTTTTGGTAGCCGTTACAGAAGAAACCGCAGCCTGCCACGGTGTCAGCTGCACCTTTTTCAGAGAGGACACCACACCGATAAAGGGTTTCCCGGTTTCCGGATTCAAACCGGGGGTTACTGTTATTGTCAGCTTTTCCTGGTTTCTCTGAATTTCAAAAGGAACCGGTTTGGTTCCCGCATCCGCAATACTGTTCCGAATATCCAGCCAGTTATTGACGGGCTTACCGTTGATTGTAAGGATCCTGTCCCCTTCTTTTAATCCGCTTTGGGCAGCCGGGTAGCCTTCTACAATTTGCCCAAGGATTGGCTTATTTTCCGGAACTTCCATCCCGAACGCCAGAAAAAGGCCAAAGAAGATCAATACAGGCAACAGAAAATTCATCAGGGAACCGGCTAAAATCACCAGCATCCGGGATGTAACCGGTTTGGAATTGAAGCCCCGTTCCAAATCTTCCGGGTCTTCCGGATCCATGCCTGCGATCTTATTATAGCCGCCCAACGGAAGCATACGCAGAGAGTACAGTGTTTCCCCATCCTGCTGCTGATAAATCTTCGGGCCGAAGCCTATGGAAAACTCCTCAACCTTCATCCCGGTTAATTTGGCAGTGATGAAATGTCCGAATTCATGGACCGTAACTAAAATACCAAACACAAAAATACAAGCTAATACAGTTAACAAAAGTGAATCTCCTTAACAAAAAATAAATAAAACTTTTATCAATCCGCGAAATAAAAGAACTTACCGTTGCCGGATCATTTCCTTTGTGATAATACGGATCTTACGGTCTGTTTCTTCAATTTCTTCCAGACAGGGATGCGGGATCATAACGTGGGAACCGACCACGCGTTTCACGATTTCCGGTATATCCAGGTATGCAATTTTTCCCTCTAAAAATGCCGTAACGCATTCTTCGTTTGCCGCATTAAAGGCGCAGGGCAGGCTGCCTGCCGCTTTGCCGCATTCAATGGCAATCTGCAGGGACGGAAATGCTTCCCCGTCAGGCGCTTCAAAAGTCAGGCTTTTGCATTTTAACAAATCAAGCTGGCCAAAGCTGCAATCATACCGTTGCGGATAGGAAAGCGCGTACTGGATCGGCAGCTTCATATCGGGCAGGCCTAACTGGGCGATCACTGCGCCATCATTGAATTCTACAAGAGAATGAACTATGCTCTGGGGATGGATCACCACATCGATTTTCTCATAGGGCATATTAAACAGCCAGTGAGCTTCCATGACTTCCAGCCCTTTGTTGGCCAGTGTCGAGCTGTCGATGGTAACCTTTTTCCCCATGCTCCAGTTTGGATGTTTAAGGCATTGGGCAAGGGTAACATGTTTTAATTCTTCCCTTGTTTTTCCGCGGAACGGACCACCGGATGCTGTCAGGATCAGTCTTTTCACTTCGCTGGTATCCCTGCCCTTTTCAGCAAATGTGAGACAGGGATGATACCCGCCCCGCAGCGACTGGAAAATGGCGCTGTGTTCACTGTCTACCGGCAGAAGGGTTACGTTATTATCTTTTACCGCCTGCATGACAATATGCCCGGCAGCTACCAGCGTTTCCTTGTTTGCAAGCGCGATATCTTTACCGGCTTTAATGGCGGCCAGCGTCGGGCGAAGGCCTGCATATCCGACCATGGCACCTAGCACAGTATCTGTGTTTTCATACGTAGCAACAGCAAGCAGGCCTTCCTGCCCGCCCAAAATTTCTGTTTTCCCATGATACTGTTTCCGTAATTCGGCAGCCGCATCTTTGTCTGTCAATACTGCCAGATCCGGATGAAAATCTTCAATCTGACGCAACATAAGAGCGACATTCGTATGCGCTGCCAATGCGCGGATCTTCAGTTTTTCCGGATTGGCAGCCGCCACTTCCAACGTTTGCCTGCCAATGGAACCCGTACTTCCCAATACAGAAATATTTTTCATGATAAGCTCCTGTTTTGCTGATCCGGAACCTGCAGTAAGCCGGACAAATCAGCCGTGTATACCGGAATTATGTATTATTACATTCCCATGAACTTCATTACATAATAGACAGCCGGCACTGCAAACAGCAGACTGTCGAAACGGTCCAGCACGCCGCCGTGTCCGGGAAAGAAGTTCCCGGAATCCTTGATTTCAAAGGAACGCTTCAGTATGGATTCGATCAGGTCTCCTACCGGCGCAAAAAATGCAACGGTCAAACCCAGCATCAACGCAGGTACCAGGCCGGTATGCAGGCCATGATACGCAATTCCCCCGGTTACCGCGAACGCAAAGATAAACCCGGCAATTGCGCCCTCCATGGATTTTTTTGGGCTTACGGAACAGAACCTGTGCTTGCCCAGCGCTATGCCAAAAAAGTAGGCAAAGGTGTCACTGGCCCAGGTGCCCAGCAATACCATCCACAATGCAAGCTCCCCCCGTGAAAAAATCATCCCCATATAATGTACAGTATCCGGGGAATATTCACGGATCAGGGGAATATGCGCAAATAACAGCCCCACATATAACAATGCCATCAGTGAATTGGAAACATGCAGAGGCCAGTTCGTTTCACCGCAGTTGCAATGCCTGTAAAGACCTTCCATCAGGATACCCAGGACTGCAAACGTCAGAACCGGCAAAAAGAATTCGGTTTTACCGGTTCCCGCAGCTGCCAGAAGCAGCATGGACGGAAGCAGGGATGTCACCTTATATGTATGGATATCTTTGGCTCCGGCCATTCTGGCAAATTCCCGCCAGGCAGCCACAGCCAGAATAAAAACAGCGGCAGTGAAAAGTAACCCGCCTCTGGTCACAAGAAAAACAGCAACGGGTATTCCCACAACTGCCGTTAAAATTCGTTTTAACAAAATAATCCAACCTTTGTGTTATTTTTGGACAAGCCCGCCAAACCGGCGTTCCCGTTTCTGATACATCTTTATGGCCTCTACCAGCATGTCCGGCGTAAAGTCTGGCCAGAATACCTGAGTCGTCCAAATCTCAGAATAGGCGATCTGCCATAATAAAAAATTGCTGACCCGCAGATCCCCGCCTGTCCGGATCAGTAAATCCGGGGACGGAAGACCTTTGGAATATAAATTATTTTCAAATACGGAAGCATCGATGTCTTCAATCTTCAGCGTACCATCGGCAACCTGCTGTGCGATAGACCGGACCGCGTGTAAGATCTCCGCCTGCCCGCCGTAATTAATTGCGAGATTTAAAATAATGCCAGTATCGTTTTTAGTTTCTTCAATGGCATGGTCCATCTTTTCTGTTACGATCGGGGGCAGTCCATCTCTTGATCCCATGAACCGTACCTGCACATTGTTTTCCTTAAACTCTTCTATTTCCGAAGAAAGATACCGGCTTAACAGCTCCATAATAAAATGTACTTCTGTTACAGGACGTTTCCAGTTTTCTGTAGAAAATGCATACGCTGTAATCGCTTTTATACCCAGCGTGTCGGCCGCCCGGACAATCGTTTTGAGTGTTTCGGCGCCGACTTTATGCCCCTGTGTACGGATTTTGCCCCGGGCTTTGGCCCAGCGTCCATTACCATCCATGATAATTGCCACATGTGCCGGAATATTATCCATATCAAGACCGTCAACATTCATGGCGACTTTGGCAGGCATGGACCGGATTGGTTTTAAAAATAAAGTATTAAACATAAACGGATATCCTTGTACGTAAAGAAAAATGTGCCTCCCCTCCTGTCGGAACAGAAGGGGAGTTCTTTCCGGAAATTATTCCTGAGAAATAGCGCCAACCGGGCAGTTTGCTGCGCAAGCGCCGCATTCTACACATTCGTCAGCCGTGATCTGATATTTGCCTTCACCGTCTTCTTTCGGTGCGCCTACGGGGCAGGTGCTGGCACAAGTGCCGCAGCCTACGCAAGCGTCGGTATCAATTTTATAAGCCATACTCGAGCACCTCCTTTCTCCTCTTCATAATTGTACTCAAAAGTATTTTATGGTCAGCCAGTTCCTGCTGTCTGACAACATATTCTTCCATCTGGCAATTCTCTATCGTCTCATGCCGGTAACCGGAAGAAATACGTACCACCTGATAATCCCGGCCAGAAGCTGCCAGCAGTTTTTCTGCTTCACAAAGAGGCAGGGCAAGAACATCCGGCATAGGTTACACTTCCATAATTTCTTTTTCTTTTGCTTCGATTACCTTGTCGATTTCTTTCATCATTTTGTCAGTCAGCTTCTGAGCCTTATCCTGACCGTCTTTTGAATCGTCTTCCGTAATCTCTTTGGACTTTTCCGCTTTTTTGATGCCTTCAATAATATCACGGCGCATATTACGTACACTGACGCGGGCTTCTTCCGTGCGCTTGTTGGCCGTTTTAACCAGTTCTTTTCTCCGGTCTTCTGTCAGTTGGGGAAGATTTAACCGGATGACCGAACCGTCTGTGTTGGGATTCAGACCCAGATCCGACGTCATGATTGCCTTGGAAATGGCTTTGATCATGCTTTTTTCCCAAGGGGTGATGACGATCATGCGGGGTTCCGGTACGCCGATATTGGCAACCTGGTTAATGGGTGTCGGGGTTCCGTAATAATCTACCGTAATTTTATTGAGCAGAGCCGGCGTCGCCCTTCCTGCCCGCAGCCCTGCAAGGTCTTCACGAAGATAAGAAATGGTCTTTTTCATTTTCTCTTCGTTCGTTGTTAAGAGTTCTTCAACTGTTGCCATGATCATTTACCTCCTACCGTTGTACCGGTGACTGTTCCCAGTGCGGCTTTCAGGATGTTCCCCTGTGTTTCGATATTAAATACGATAATGGGAATCTTGTTATCCATACATAAGCTGATGGCTGTCGTATCCATCACGCTTAAATGTTTGTTGATGACATCAATATAGTCCAGATAGTCAAACTTCTTTGCTTCCGGATGCGTAGCCGGATCTGCGTCATAAACACCGTCTACCCCGTTCTTGCCCATCAGGATAGCATCCGCCTCAATTTCCGCTGCCCGCAGCGCTGCAGTTGTATCCGTGGAAAAATACGGATTTCCGGTTCCGGCCGCAAAGATCACGACACGTTCCTTTTCCAGATGACGGACAGCCCTGCGACGGATATACGGTTCTGCGATCTGACGCATTTCAATGGCTGTCTGCACCCTTGTCGGCACGCCGATCTGTTCCAATGCATCCTGCAACGCCAGGGAATTGATCACTGTGGCCAGCATACCCATATAGTCTGCCGTAGCACGGTCCATACCCTTATTGGCACCGGACAATCCGCGCCAGATATTACCGCCGCCGTTTACCACCGCAATCTCCAGCCCGCAATCCAGGACTTCCTTGATTTGTTTTGCGATGGAGTTCACTACGTTCGGGTCAATACCGAACCCTTTTTCTCCCGCGAGCGCTTCTCCGCTCAATTTTAAAACGACACGTCTGTATTTCACTTCATTTGCCACGCCGACACCCTCCTATTATTTTTATAGTCTTCCGCAAACTAAATTCCGGGAAGATGAAACTTGCTGACATTATTCAAATTATTATACCACATTTTGCGGCACAAAAAAAGACTGCAAAAAAAATTGCAGTCTTTCATATCAGGCAAATTATTTTTTAATAAAAGCAGCAACTTCGTCAGCGAAGTTTTCCTGTTTCTTTTCAATGCCTTCGCCTAACTGGAAGCGGGCAAAACGGGCAACATCCGCATTTTTGGATTTCAGCAGCTTGCTGATGGTCAGGTCGCCATCACGAATAAATTCCTGATCTACCAGGCAAACTTCTTTGTAGTACTTATTGATGCGGCCGATAACCATTTTCGCAATGATATTTTCCGGTTTGCCTTCATTGCGGGCCTGTTCAGTCAGGATTTCTTTTTCATGTTCCAATTCAGAAGCGGGAACTTCATTGCGGTTTAAGAACTGAGGGTTGGCAGCTGCGACCTGCATGGCAACATCTTTGCCCAGTTCTGCATCGCCGCCTTTCATATCAACCAGGACGCCGATCTTGCCGCCGCCATGGATATAGCTGTAAACCTTTCCTTCCGCACTTTCAAAACGGGCGAAACGGCGAACGGAAATGTTTTCACCGATCTTGGCGATGGCTTCGGTAACAACGTCTTTCACGGCTTTGCCATCCATTTCGGAAGCCAGAAGAGTCTCAACATCAGCCGGATTGGTCTTTACAATATGGGCAGCAATGGATTTTGCCAGAGCCTGGAAGTTTTCGTTTTTGCCTACGAAGTCGGTTTCGCAGTTAACTTCAACAATTACGCCCACTTTACCGTCTTCTGTAACGTGGGAAACCACAGCGCCTTCCGCAGCAACGCGGCCGGCTTTTTTAGCGGCCTGGGACAGGCCCTTTTCACGCAGAAAGTCGATAGCTTTTTCCATATCGCCTTCCGTAGCTACCAGTGCTTTTTTGCAGTCCATCATGCCTGCACCGGTACGTTCACGCAGTTCTTTAACAATTGCAGCAGTAATCTGAGCCATAAATATCATCCTCCTGTATTTGAAAACATATTACTATTGAGCGGTTATAAATAAAGGGAACCGCAACGGGTTCCCTTTCGAAATCATTACACTGAAGGTTCCCGAAACCGAAAACCAGTTGTAAGATTATTCTGCGTCTGCAGCAGCTTCTTCAGCCGGTGCTTCTGCTGTTTCCGCAGTCTGCTGGCCCTGACGGCCTTCCAGTACGGCATCAGCCATCTTGCTGGCCAGTAAACGTACGGCACGGATGGCGTCATCGTTAGCCGGAATTACATAATCCACTTCATCCGGATCGCAGTTTGTATCAACCGTAGCTACGATAGGAATGTTCAGCTTGCGGGCTTCCAGAACAGCGATGTGTTCTTTGCGGGGATCTACTACGAACAGGGCTGCCGGCAGTTTCTTCATGTCTTTGATGCCGCCCAGGTTCTTGTTCAGTTTTTCCATTTCATGGCGCAGACCCAGTACTTCTTTCTTCGGCAGAACATCAAACGTTCCGTCTTCTTCCATCTTTTCCAGCTGACGCAGACGGGCAACGCGTTTCTGGATGGTCTTGAAGTTGGTCATCATGCCGCCCAGCCAGCGTTCATTAACATAGTACTGGTTGCAGCGTACCGCTTCTTCACGCATGGCTTCCTGTGCCTGCTTCTTCGTGCCGACGAACAGGATGTTGCCGCCGTTCTGTGCGGTTTCGCGAATGAAGTTGTAAGCTTCGTCAACTTTTTTAACGGTCTTCTGCAGGTCGATAATGTAGATACCGTTACGTTCGGTGAAGATGTACTTCGCCATTTTGGGGTTCCAGCGACGGGTCTGATGACCGAAATGTACGCCGGCTTCCAGCAACTGTTTCATGGAAATAATTGTGCTCATGTTTCTTCCTCCTGTTTTTTCCTCCGCAGTCTTCCTTATATTCAGGCTCACCGCTTGCGCGGACAGTACCCATCCGACTGCGTGTGTATTGAAACACTTCAAGCATTATAACACAGTCATTGCCATCGGGCAAGACTTTTTTACATAGTAAATAAAAATATTTTATTGTGCAATTTCCAACGTCTTTTTGATGTGTTGTGCCATCTCGTCGGCTGCAATCACTTCTTTGTGCAGGACGGGCATCGATTCCAGTGCTAAAACCTGTGGAGGCACTGCGGTTTCTGTTTCTTCCGCGAGACGGTGTGCCGCTTCAAAAGGATCAGTTTCATTTAATCCTGCCGCCTTGCCGATTCCTTCCAGAACCGTTTTGCAGAATTTAAAGGGGCTTGCCGTGGAAAGGACGACAATATAACTGTCATCGCCGCTCAGCAGGCGGTATTTTTCTGCAGCCCGCCAGGCCACCGATGTATGCGGGTCGATCAAATATTCAAAGTCATTATGGACACGCCCTATTGCATCCACGGTCTCCTGTTCGTCAATCCACGCTGCGAAAAATAATTCCCTGATCTGTTCCAAAACATCTTTGGAAACCTGATACTTCCCAGTTGTATTTAGTTGCTCCATCCAGTCTGCAACCTGTGCCGCATCATTTTCCGTAAGGTCAAACAGCAGCCGTTCCAGATTGCTGGAGACCAGGATATCCATGGAGGGAGAAACAGTTTTGTTCAGCTCACGGTTTTTATCATATACACCCGTGTTGATAAAATCTGTCAGCACATTATTGGAATTGGAAGCGCAGATAAAGTGTTTTACCGGCAGCCCCATCTTCTTTGCATAATAACCGGCCAGTATGTCGCCAAAATTCCCGGTGGGAACAGAAAAAATAATCTTTTCTCCCGGCTTGATACGCTCATTCGCTACCGCGTCGGAATAGGCTTTAAAATAATAGGTGATCTGTGGGGCCAGTCTTCCCCAGTTTATCGAATTGGCAGACGAGAAAACCCAGCCGCAGTCTTTAAGTTCCTTTTCAAGTTCAGCATTACCGAAAATCTCTTTTACTCCCCGCTGGGCATCATCAAAGTTGCCGTGGATCCCAAATACTTTTGTGTTTTTTCCCGCCTGGGTCACCATCTGCAATTTCTGTACCGGGCTGACACCGTCTTCCGGATAAAACACAATAATTTCCGTACCGGGTACATCTGCAAACCCTTCCAGTGCTGCTTTCCCCGTATCTCCTGATGTAGCGGCAAGGATCACGATCCTGGTGTCAGCCCCGGTTTTTTCCTGCGCTTTTGTCATCAGATGGGGCAGGATCTGCAAGGCAATATCCTTAAATGCCATAGTCGGACCGTGCCATAATTCCAATACATCCGTGCGTTCTCCCACGTTGCGAAGAGGCGCGGGATCTGCGCCGAATTTTACAGAAGAGTAAGCAGCCCCCGCACATTCAGTCAGTTCTTCCACACTGTAATCCGTAAGGAAGTTTTCCAGTATCATGACGGCCATCTGCTCATACGACAGCGCATGCATCCCCAGGATTGTATCTAAAGACAGGCCCGGGAACGTCTGGGGAACGAACAGCCCGCCGTCGCCGGCCAGCCCTTCTTTGATTGCATGGGCGGAAGATACTTTGCCAACCTGCCCTCTGGTGCTTACAAACAACATTTTTCCGTCTCCTCTTTTACATAATTAAATGATCGACCACAGCCCGTGTTGCCCGGACCAGATCCGCAGGAGCTGCCAGTATCTGCATCCCGCGCATACCGGCACTGATGGCAATGCGGTCAAACTCCCGGCAACTTTCATCCAGAAAGACCGGATACGCTTTCTTAGCTCCCAGAGGGGAACAGCCGCCCCGGATATAGCCTGTCAGCGGCAGCACTTCTTTCAGATGGACCATTTCACAGCGTTTGTTACCGCTTACCCTGGCAAGGGCCTTTAAATCCAACTCCCCGTTTCCTGGAATTACCGCAAAAACAACACCCGTTTTGTCACCGCGCACACACAGTGTTTTAAATACCTGTTCCGGCGGCATGCCGACCTCCGTCGCCACATGGACGGCATCCAGATGCTCCTCGTCTACGGGATAGGTTTTCAATTCATATTTGATTTGCAGTTCATCCAGAATACGGGCTGCATTTGTTTTCTTAACTTTTTTCACAAGAAATACCTCCTGTGCTTATATATAGTAAACTAAAATATGGAAAAACGCAAATATCTCTGCTATAATTTATATAATAATACAATTGACAATTGCTTTACGATATATCGCTGATAATAATTAACAGAAAGAGGCGCGGAAAATGGCGTTGAAAATTGCCTGCGGACAACTGGAGATTATAGCCGGGCGTCCGGATTTGAACACAAAAAAAATGATACAGGTAATCAGCCTGGCAAGAAAAGAATCTGTAGATATCCTGTTATTTCCTGAACTTGCTGTTCCCGGCTCTATGATTGGTGATTTATGGGAACAGTCTGCTTTTCTGAAAGACTGTGAAACCTTCGGGCAACAGATTATTGCCGCGACAGAAGGGATCACTGTCATTTTCGGTAACGTAGCGACTGACTGGAAACGAACGAACCAAGACGGGCATGTCCGTAAATACAGCGCCGCTTTTACGGCACAGGGCGGAAGGCTCGTCCCTACGGAACAGGGTCTGGATTTTGTCGCAAAATCATTCCTGCCAGCGTACCGTGAATTTGATGATCCCCGCTATTTTTCCGGACAGGACAGACTGTTAAAGGACAAGCGTATTTCCCTCAAAAACGGGTTGGGCTCTGTGGCTGTAAAAATACGTGGCACAGAATATAAGCTGGGTATCCTGCTTTGTGAAGACGGATGGACGGAGAACTATCCTTTTTCCGTACCTGCCATGCTTAAACAGGGGGGCGCGGAATTATTGTGTAACCTTTCCAGCTCCCCTTTTACACTGCACAAGAATCAAAAGCGTCACGAAGTGTTTGGCCATCAGGCCAAAACACTGCAACTGCCACTGATCTACTGTAATCATACCGGCATCCAGAACACCGGTAAGAATATTTTTACCTTTGACGGACAAAGCTGTGTTTACGGGCCGGATGGTATGGTTAAGGCAGCCGCGCCTATGTTTGAAGAAAAGCTGCTGGTTTTCTCATGGGATAAAGGAAGCGCAAAGATACGCGCCTATGCTGCAGAGGATGAACTGATCGCCACGGAGGACGACGAAACAGCCATCTTATATAAAGTAATACAATACGGTACCAGGCTTTTTCTGAAGCAAACCGGCATCAAACGCATGGTTATCGGGGCTTCCGGCGGCATTGATTCAGCCGTGACAGCTGCCCTGTTTACGGATATCCTTGGCCCGAACCAGGTGCTGCTGGTAAACATGCCCAGCCGCTATAATTCAGAACTGACCAAAAACCTGGCGCAGCAGCTGGCAGAAAATCTGGGTTGCTGCTACACCATTGTCCCGATCAACGACAGCGTGTCCCATACTGTTGAACAGCTTTATACTCCCATTCATAATTACACGACAAACCGGGATTTTAAAGTAGAACTGGATGGGCTGATGTACGAGAATATACAGGCCCGGGACCGCGGTTCCCGGATTTTGGCCGGGTTCTCTGCCGCGTTTAAGGGCGGCATCAGCTGCAATGCCAATAAAGCAGAGGCCACTGTCGGTTACGGTACTTTTTACGGGGATCTGATCGGACTGTTCTGCCCGCTGGGAGATTTATGGAAATATCAGATTTATGCTCTGGGAAAATATATTAATGAATATGTATATAAACGAAAAGCAATTCCCGAAACAATATTTACGATCCGTCCCAGCGCCGAACTGTCACAAGAGCAGACAGTGGGCAACGGCGGCGACCCGCTGGTGTATGAGTATCATGATTATCTGCTTCGTTCTTTTATAGAGAATTGGGAGAAAGCTTCTCCTGCAGAGATACTCAGGCACTATATTGATGAGGATCTGGAAAACTTTTTGGGCTGCAAGGCCGGAATAGTTTCAAGTATTTTCCCAAGCCACGCTGCTTTCTGTCAGGACCTGGAACGCTGGTATGGCCTGTTTACCGGCCTTGCCGTTGCCAAGCGCATCCAGGCGCCTCCCATTTTGAGCCTCAGCCGAAGAGCATTTGGTACGGATTTCCGGGAAGCCCAGCTGACGACTTACTACTCTATGGAATATAAAGAAATGAAAGAAAAATTATTGGTACAGGAGCGTTTGTTCTAAATGAAATTCAATATGCAGTTCTTTTACCGCGCGATATCTCTGGGTGCTGTTTTCTGGACGACCGTGTCCATGTCTGCCTATACGCCGCATGAAACAGGTTCCCGGAATACGGCCAGCGGCGACAAAGCAAAAGAGGGTTACACCTGTGCTGCCAATTTTGTGCCGATCGGCAGCGTGATTATTTACGAAGGACATAAATATGTCGTTCAGGACAGGATGAATCCGACACATGACCGGCACGTAGATCTTTTTATGGAATCCCATAAGAAGGCCCTGCAGTTTGGACGCAGGGAAGCCAAAGTGCAGGTCATTACCACAGATGACGATCATTTGAAACTTCCGAAAGAGGATAAGACAAAGAAAAACAGGAACAGTGAGAATAAGCAGAACGAAACCCTTAATGGGCAGAAGCAGCCTGAACAAGCAGACATAATAAAAGCACAGCAAGACCAACCTGCGCAAACGGAAGAAATGAAGTCAACAGAGGAAACCGCCCACAGTTCCCTTCCCCACGCACCCCATGCGCCTCAGGTTTTAAAACCGCAGGCCAGACCCTGACAACCAGCCGGAATCTGATTGCCGAAAACAAAGCAGCAGACCGGAGCACTTCTCTGATCGCAATTCATTCAGTGAATTGCCTGACATTGTTAGAGATGTACTCCGGTCTGTTTTGTTTTAGTTTTACGCTTATCTGTTACCGTGCAACTTCATTTGTAATGAAACAGCTGTTGACTTACAGCGCAATGCAGGCAGCTTTTGCAAGCGTTGCTTTTGCATCAGAGATAATTTTTTCTATTACCTCCTTACAGGGCAGTACCTCATTTAATACATTCAGGCTCTCTCCCACCATAATGCTGCCGTTCTCGATGTCGCCCTCTTTCATACCCAGGCGGGCCGTTCCCGTCCCCAGTTCCATCAGTTGCGCATTTGTCGCGCCGCCGGTTTCTGCTTCCAGGTACTTCTGCGTAAATGCGTTTTTCAGACAGCGGACACCCATATTTCTTGAGAAACCGGTTACCACGCAATCGGTATCGGTTGCATTGATAATCATTTCTTTCGTTTTCTCGTGGACCGGGCATTCTGTTGTCAGCAGGAACCGGGAACCCATCTGCACACCGTCTGCGCCCATCAGCAGGGCCGCAGCCATAGCCCGGCCGTCAGAAATGCCGCCTGCAGCCAACACCGGTATGGGATACTCTTCCTTTAGTACATTGGAAAGCAATGCCATACAGGTCAGGGTACCGATATGTCCGCCGCCTTCCATGCCTTCGATCACCATCGCGTCCGCCCCGGAAGCCGCGACCCGTTTTGCCAGTTTTACATTGGGTACTACAGGAATTACTTTGATTCCGGCTTTGTGCATCGGTTCGATCCAAGGAACCGGATTGCCTGCGCCGGTAGTGATGAATGCAACTTTTTCCCTGCAGATAAGTTCTGCAATCTCGTTTACATTGGGAGCCATCAGCATCAGGTTGATGCCAAAAGGCTTCCCGGTCAGGCCTTTTGCCTTTTTAATCTCTTCTTCAACCCACTCCGTAGTGCGGCCGCCTGTGCCGATGATCCCGGCCCCGCCTGCATTAGATACGGCTGCGGCCAATGTTCCGTCGCTGCTCCAGGCCATGCCGCCCTGGATAATCGGATACTGAATTCCCAACAATTCACAAAACCGGTTCTTCATACGTATTCTCCGTTCTGCCAGAAATCCGGCAACATGCAATCTCAAAAAACATATTATTGAAACAATTTTGACAGAAAAATGATAATCGAGCCTACCACCAGGCCGATGATCCCGATAAACAGGAACGTCGGCAGAACAAAACAGATAACTCCCAATACAATCAGGGCAAAGATGATCCATGTCCACAGACTGCCACCAAGCCGGTACACCTTAAAACCGGAGTGATTTCTGTTATCATCATACGGCCTGTCGGCACGCTGATACGTATCATCCTGCTGATCATAGCTGTTTTTCTCCTGATATTCAGCTCGTTGCGTATAACCATCGTCCCCGGAAGAGCCTTCCATCTCAATGGTCGTCCCGGCAAAGTTATCCCTTTCTTCCCTGGTCAGGCTTTTGGCCTCAAAATCAACTTTTTTATGGCAGTAAGGGCATTCCGTCAGACTGTCATCGAAATCATGCCGGCAGAATTCACATAACATGGGTTCTCCTCCTTATGAAAAAACCATATTCATAAAAGCGTCTTCACTCATGTAGCGCGGATCAAACGGTTCCAGCCGCAGGGCGTCCCGGATCGCAACGCTCCGTTCTGCAACACGGTTTATATCAATATGTATGCTTTCCGCATAGGGAGAAATTTCCAAAAGGAATGTCCCGGTACTATTCATGTAATTCTCAAGTAACGCAAGAGTCCAGACCATTACATCTTCATCGCTGAAACACGCAACGGGACTGACTGCGTGAAAATCACTCCACATCTGCGTCAGGTTGTTGCGATCCTGCCAGGATATGTTCAGCAGTTTACTGAACTGCTGAAGGAGCTGGTGTACCGGATCCTCTTTCCGGATTACAGCCGGTTTATACTCCCCGGCCCTTGCAGAAGGATATACCGGTTTCATTGGCATATCCGGCGCCGCTGCATAGGCAACCATATGCATAACCAAAGCGGGATTATCCGTCACAAACATTTCCCAGTCTGCATCCGGATGCGCAACCCTGTAATAGGCAAGAAAAGCAGACAAACGGTTATACAGGGCTTTTTGCGCTACGGGAGAGATTATTACACTTCGCAGATACTCGGTGATCAGGTTGCCGTCTTCAAAAACATGGGCAATGCATAAAAGATTACGGACATCTACAGATTCATCAACCGGCAGACTCAACTCTGAAATGCTTCCTGTAAAAAAGTCACGGCAGCTGAACCAGCCGTCCGATTCCTCACCTTCAATTGTAAAAACCATCATCTGGATCTTCAGCATAGACTCCAGCAATCCGATCAGAGCGTTGTTGGATTTTCCGTACTGCGGGTCAGGGTTCTTTTTATAATACTTGTAAAAATGTTCTACCGGTCTTTCGTTTGTATCCCGTAAGCGGTAATCAAAAATAAAATATTCCCAGTAAGAGGATAACAGTTCGGGACGGCCCTGATTCATTTCCGGTTCTGTTTCGGATCCAAAAAATGCATAGCTGGCGCGTCGCCTGTCTAAACGGAACCGGGCGTCGTCGAAATACTTCTGCATCATGTCAAACAGGGTCATGAGTTTCTGGCCCAGCTGCATGAACACTTTATTTTCCAGATCCGGTTCCCGGTTGGTCCTGTATTTTTCATATTCCGCAGGGAGGGCGCCGTCCTTTTGAAACAGCAACAGGCTGCCATCCTGCCCCAGCAACTTTAACCGGCACTTGTCCGCTGCTGTGTCACTGCTTATTGCTTTTTTCTGTTTTAAGAAACGGAGCAACCGCTGGATTACCGACAGAAAATGGTCCACACTTTCGTAATCCAGTTCGAAATCACCGATATTCCGGTGACACCAGCTGATACAATATATAAAGTCTTCACCGCTCATGTCACCGATTTTATAGGAGGTGTTACCGCAATATATCAACAGATACATGACCTGCTGCCAGATTTCCAGTAACTCGTCATCGGTTGCGCCCCGGAATGCTTCCATCCGCAGAAACTGCTCTGCATACCTGCGTTCCAGGACTGTGTTCCACCCCTCATCATCGTTATATAATTCGTTGATTACGTCGTAAATATTTGTCATTCTTCTCCTAATACCAAAACTTCCGGTACTAATGCTACGTTATAATTCTCAAGAATCTTTTTCTGGATATATTCAATCAAATGCAACACATCCGCTGCCGTAGCGTGATCCGCATTGACAATAAAACCGGCGTGTTTGACAGACACTTCTGCCCCGCCGATCCGGAAGCCTTTTAATCCGGATTCTTCTACCATCTGTCCTACAAACCTGCCCTCAGGACGTTTGAATGTGCTGCCTGCACTGGGGATATCCAGCGGCTGCTTGCTGATACGGCGCTGACTGAAATCGTCCATCCTGGCCTGGATTGCAGCCTTGTCTCCCTTTTTTACCTTCAACGTCACATCCAACACAATGACATCGGATTCCTGCAGGGCAGAATGGCGGTAGGAAAATTGCAGATCATCATGATGCAACGTTTTTATTTCTCCGGCCCGGGTCATAACCTGTACGGACACAACGGCGTCTTTCATTTCTCCGTCGTAAGCACCGGCATTCATATATACAGCGCCGCCGAGACTTCCGGGTATTCCTACAGCAAATTCCATGCCTGTATATCCGGCTTCTCCGATGATACGGCAGCACTGGGCCAATGAAACACCGCTCCCGAACCGGAACGTGTCGCCGTTCTGTTCCCAGTGCTTCAGGGCGTTGCCAAGTTTCAGCACGATTCCGCGAATTCCTTTATCCCTCACCAGAAGATTGGAACCGTTGCCTACAACAGTCAGGGGGATATTCCCTTCCCGTGCGATTTTGAGCACATTCCTCACTTCTTCTGTATCCGAAGGAATGACCAGTGCATCTGCCGGCCCGCCTATATGGAACGAGGTGTGGAAAGACATGGGCTCGTCAAACCGGACCTGCCCGGTAATATCTGTTTTTAAACGCAAAGCCGTTTCCTGTTTCAGCATATTATTCCGCAACTTCCTTCACGACATCCGTGATCGTCTTCGATACGTCCTGGAACATCAGCTGGAAACGCTGGAACGCATTCAGGTAATTCATCGCCAGCGGGTTCAGGCTGAGGGTACGCATCATATCATTAAACTGGGTTTCCTTTTCAGCCGGGATCTCCTTCTTCTGATACCGGGCGATTTCCACTTCCTGCCCCAGCTGCATGAAACGGGCGACCAGTGCTTTGGTGTCCGGTTCCGCAGATAATTTTTCCTTTGCTTCCTTTAACACGGCAAACTCACGTGTTGCCCGCATTTCTCTTGCCAGTTCATTGGCACAATCATATACTGTCATTATGGATTCTCCTCTGTAATAAATTTTACACACGTCACATATTGTAGCACATTTTACTTAATCTGCCCATAGGGAATATTTAAATGCTGCCAGCCCTTCAAATCACCCAGTGTAAAATGCCACCACTCTTCTTTGCCCTGAGTAAAACCGTTCTTTGTCATCACGGAAACCAGCAGATCCCGCAGGGTACGTTGTTCCTCCGTTCCGCCCGTAAAGCCCGGGAACTGGCGGACAGACACCTCATCAAAATCACTGATCATGGTCACGGCTTCCCCGCTTGTCAGATCATACAGGCTAACGTCTACCGCACGCCCCGTATTACGGTCTTCCCCTTTATCCGGAGACGGGAGCATGCTTTTTTTATCTTTCGGCAGAAGATCCGATGCCAGTTTGGAAATGTGCCAGGGCCGATAGGCTTCCCATACTAAGATCCCATACCCCCGTGTTGCAAGCTGGTCGGCAGCCTTTTTCAAAGCGGCAGCTGTTTCTGTATCTGCAAAGGCTTCCGAAGAATCATACAGGGAAATGCCGAAAATGTTATTTGTTCCCGTGTAACGCAAATCAAAC